>JALZGI010000192.1 GCA_030861105.1 Thermoproteota archaeon | reverse complement strand
AGAGCTAAGAGATTCACTAAATACAAAATGGAATGTAAACATTCTTGAACCAAGGGAAGGAATAGGAGGACATTGCTTACCAAAAGATACTAAGATGTTTCTGAATTCATCTAAATCCATCAAGAGTAAGATTCTAGAAGCGGCAATTCAAACTGATGAAGACTACAAAATGTATAGACATACCAGGGAATCGAGCCTGCGAAGATTCGAAGAATCAGCCGCTAAGATGATTTATCAAAAATGCTAGCCTCCGCATCAAGCAGAAGTTATCGTAATAGCCTTTTAATACTGCTTCCACTAGTCTTGGGAACCGTAGGGGCATTTCTTCAAATAGGTGGTGCTAGTTGGGATGTTACATCACACCTCATGCTTGAACCAGAGTCATTTCTTACCCCCTCCCATACTGTCCTTTACTCGGGAATTGGTTTGTTAGTCTCAGCCTCCGGAATAGGAGGATTTATTCTTTTTAATAGGAATAAGGAAATTACAGGTAAGTCCTTTATTCTGGCATTTAAGCTACTTATCGTGGGATCAGCCGTTTCCCTGGTGGCTGGTCCGTCTGACTTTCTCTGGCACGAAGAGTTTGGAGTTGATGGTTTGCTCAGCCCCCCACATCTAGCGTTAATTACGGGTATGCTGACAAATTCGATTGCTGTAGTTATAGGACTCGTAAGAATACAACATACGCTCCTGACTAGTACTGAAGAAACAATCGCTAGACTAGCTTTGGTACCAGCATTTGCCGCATTATGGTTTACTTCCATATGGTACGTGTACATATTTTCTCTCCCATTTTCAAATGGAGAAAGCTTCCAATTTAATCCTAATCCGTATATTGGTATGCTGATAGCAACTGTATCTTTACCTTTGCTCAGTACTGTTCTATTTTTGGCTGCACAAAAGGCTATTGGAAGGCTGGGAGGCGCAACAGCTGTTGCTGTTCTGGTGGTTCTTCTTAATAGCTTGGCCAATGTGGTTCCAGCAGCTCATTCTATGATTCCATTTCTACCCTGGTATCTGGTAATGGCTATCTTGCCTGCGCTGTTAGCTGAGCTGGCATTAGAATATCTACCTCGTTACACGAAGATAAATGTACGAAAATCACAGCTGATTTCCGGTGCAATTATTGGTTCCCTATTCTATATGTTTAATTATCCAATGATCACTTGGGCATTCAGTATACCATTTGGCATGAATTTTGCTGGCATGGAAGGCATTCAGGCAATAGGCAATCTAACCCCTGATTACCAGAATAGCCTTATATCAACTCTTTCATTAACCGTACTCCCTGGTGCTATAATGGGTCTCCTTGGAGTCGTTTTGACCTCAAAATTATACTCGTCACCTTCATCAACTCCTACGGAATGTAGCATAAGTTATAACACAAAGACAGATGCATCATATGTTGCCGGCAAATAATCACCCTAATCAAAAAAGGTTTAAGAAGAGAAGGAATTGGCTATGTGTCCCAAAGTAACCTCACAATATAAAATAGAAGTAAGAGAAAAGATAGTAGATGCAGCTATAATTGCCTTTTCCGTACATGGATATGATAGAACTAGAATGGATGATATTGCCGAGACAGCCAAGCTGAGTAAAGGTACTTTGTATCTGTATTTCAAAAACAAGGAAGAACTCTTCTATGCAATCTCCGAGAACAATATAAGGGAACTCAAAGAACAATTATCGGTACTTTTTACAAAAAGTGAAGATCTCATCTCGGATTCCCAGAAGTTTTACGTCGATTTTCGCAAAACATCTGAACCAAGTGACAAAGTATTCATAGAAACAATAGCCGAATCCTCTAGGAACCGAAAACTTCGGGAAATGCTATACCGCCAACGAATAAAAGTATTGAATGTGGTGACAGAATACCTCAAACTACAGGTTAGAAGAGGACTTTTTAGAAGCGAAGTGGATCTTGATGCTATAGCGACAGCCCTCGTAGCGATCTATGATGGACTCACCGTAAGTAAGATAATGGGAGTAAGCGAAACATACAATAAGAAAGCATGGAACGAAACTATGAAAGCGATAATTTCGAGTATGAAATAAGCTTTAGCCTAAATCCTTCTTTTGCAAAGGGAGCTTAGGATGCATCTCTACCTTACCGACTGGTCAGTTATATTTATAACGTGTCGTACGTATATGTTATCTGCAAAGTTCCAATGTTTCATGCTGAGGGAGATAATAGCTCAAATGTTGATTCGTTAACTCTTAGGGTCGAAAATATATCCAAGATATTTGATTCCAAAGCTGGACGATTTGTTGCTCTCAAAAAGATCAATTTTAGCATAAAAAAGGGGGAATTTGTATCCATCGTAGGACCATCAGGCAGCGGGAAATCTACTTTGTTAAATATATTGGGAGCTTTGGATCGACCATCGTTAGGCAAACTATTTGTTAACAACGTCGATATCTTTTCTTTGAATGATACTCAGGTAGCAAGAATTCGAAATAACCTAATCGGATTTATTTTCCAATCATATAATTTGATTAATAGGACTACGGTATTAAAGAACGTGGAGATACCGGGAATCATAGCAGGGATAGATGGAAAAGAGCGTCGTTTTCGTGCCTTGCGACTATTGGAAATGCTTAGTATAAAAGACAAAGCAAACCAAAGACCTGTAAGTCTAAGTGGGGGTCAGCAGCAACGTGTTGCTATAGCCAGATCTCTAATAAATAATCCAGCAATAATTCTTGCAGATGAGCCGACTGGTAATTTAGACACAAGAACGGGTAAAGAGGTCTTTGGACTACTGAAACTGATCTCAGACAAATATAGAAGAACAATCATACTTGTTACCCATAATCCCGAGCTTGCAAAAGAGACAGATAGAATAATCCAAATTAAGGATGGTAGAATAGAACGGGAGACTTGGGTAAAGTAAAATGACAGGCAATAGAACTATGAAGAAAGAGCTTGAAAGCTGGAGTTGCCCTGGCAGCAACAATCAGAAAAAAGAACTTAAAGGATCCAACCAAAATTTAAAAGGATCTCTGATATGTCGTTTGCAAAATACAAATTCTAGTTATGCTGATTTTAAGTCACTTGTATATTTCGGGATACTGTCGCTTCTTTTTATGCCGTATCTAGCAGGTCAATCAATATTTGAAAATAGTGTAGCATTTGTTCGACCCGTTTTTGCTGCTAGTGATCCGCTGACCGACAGGAGCCCTTCGTTCTTGGATGCGTATTGGACAGATAATTCTGAGTCTACATCCTCTTCCTCAACTTCAGGTGGTGATAATAACTCTGTTAAAGAGGAGGTTGGTCCTGGAGAAGGAGCATCTACGCTTGCTGTAGTGTTGGTTAATAAGGGCAGATCGGAAATTACTGCCCTTACTGGATACTTTGCGTTACCATCGTCAGGATTTAGAGCCATAGAAGGAGAAAACCTCGCTAATTCATCTGGAATTTCTGTTGCCAGCCATGACTCTATAGTTAAACCGGGAGAGGCATTCACACTTCACTTTCCGATAGTGATTTTAGATGAAGCGAGGGTTGGAGCCTATTCGGGAACTTTGAAGTTAGTTTATTCCAAAGTGCTGGAAGTAGGAGAAATATCATCCTCAATTGAAGTACCGTTTAGAGTAACAGGGAAAATAATATTGGATGCAGTGTCGAGTACTCAATATCTTGTTGCCGGTGCGCCAAACCGCTTGACGATTCTTATAAATAATGAAGGCTCTGCAGACGCATATGGTATCATAGCCACCGTTACAGGTGTTACAGATGGGACCGCTACGACAGAGGCCAGCGACAACACAAGTAACATCGCGACTAATAGAGATGAGTCTACCACTAATGGTTCAAACTCTGACAATAATTCTACAGTATCAACTTTTACTGGAACCGAAGAAACAACAGTGGACGAGAGACAGGAGGTGGATTCTGAAGCTTCAACAATCAGCCTCCAAGCTACGGCCTTTGATGTTGGCAATATCCCAGCGGGAGGTTCTGCCTACCTGACCCCAACAGTGTATCCCAGCTATTCTGCAGGGGGTACTATCCAGAACTTAAATCTTGAACTTTCATACAATAATGCATATGGTGCCAAGACAACAACAGAGAAATCAATCGGCATAGTAATATCTCCAAATCCTCCCGAATCTGTCCTGAGTATCAGCCCTGTAAATTCGAATACTACTATGAATCTTGGTAATGTAAAAGACGTAGATAATGAGGAGAGAGACAGGGATGGTTCAATCCTATTGAAAGCGGGCAAAATTGAGGAGATCACATTCTCAGTTTCAAATAATGGAGACATACCGTTAAAGGATGTAGTTCTTTCTCTAGATTCCTCCTCAGATTCTGTGAAAATACTTGGCGATTCGAGATGGGCATTCAGTTCTATGAATGCGTCTGCAAGGGAAGAGCTGTCGACTCGGGTCTTTGCAGCAGAGGACGTTATTTCCACTCCTATTGAATTTACGGTAAATGCGGAATATATATCGGGTGGACAATCTAAGACAGATTCTCTTAATATTGGTGCATATGTTGATGGTGAAATAAGAATCAAGGCTTATGACTTTTCAATAAATGACGTTGGAGGCACGCCTAATCTTGTAGGGAATTTACTAAATCAAGGAAACACCATCGCTTTATTTACGACAGTCGAAATGATAGATACCAGACTATTAAATGCATCGAGTTCATCGACACCCGTAAAACAACTCCCGAGCCGGCTTGTAAATGAATTCCCTCCTCAACAATATCTTGGTGATTTATCCGAGAATTCGCCCCTTCCTTTTAGTATTCCCTTAGAGATCAATAAAGATGCACAAAAAGGAGTATATCCGGTTAGTGTTAAAGTCACCTATAGTGATACCTTAAGGGATACCCATGAGCTCGTTCTAAATGGAACAGTTAATTATACTCCGAAATCTACGAACTCGTCTACTGAATCAAGTGGGTTATTAGGGTTTGGAGAATTATCATCTACCGTATTGGCATTGGTAATAATTCTGGCAGTTATCTCTATAATAGTTCTTATCGTCAAAAGAAGACAGGCTAGGAAGCAAAGAACCTCCGGCAATCATGGTGAGGAGCTTGAACTTTTTGATGACAAAATTTCTTCAGCAGACAACAACAAGGTTGGTGGGGTGAGACAATAAATGTGTTGGAAAAGTGTATCGAGGAATAAAAAAGATCTTCTAAACTTTTCGCTGAGTAAGTAATTACTCCACAACGAAACAAAATGCCAATTATTTTTCCTCAAGTTTCCCTGTGTAAGTGACACCAAACAAGTTTTAAACTGATTTGTCATTCCAGCAATGACAGACAACGCACGTATCTAACTCGAATTACTCCCAAAAAGAAACAGGTAGCCAAAATCAATTACGTTAGTTAATCTGAAGACGAACAAAACTCTTTATAGCCTCTAACTTTTCCATGGCCAACTTGTTCTTTTGCAAGTAGCGATAGGTCGGATGGGTGCTAAGGATCTCTATAAATGAAAGAATTTCTTCTCTGCTGACACCATGTTTAGCATCATAGGATATGGTCTTTTGAACGCTTGCTATATTGTATAATTTCATGTACTGTTTCGCCTCCCAAGGAGACATTGAGTCTGATAGTCCTGTAATATGCCTCATAATAGTTTTTTGAATATGCTCAATATGCCAGTCTTTCATCGGATAGCTATCGTTCTTGTGGTTTAAAGTTTAACACCATTCAGTACTTTGTCGAGTCGTAATATAAATAAGAACACTTGTATTAAGAGGGAGGGGAAGCAAGTCTAATAGAATGCTCCTCAGAGGGATCAGCTCGTCTTTCCATTTTAAATTGACCTTATTGATGGATTGTTTTCAATCTTAATCTACCCACAGTTACACTCTCTTGGCGCTATCCGAACTGAGTTAGCCCAATACTTGAGTAATATCATGCGCTCATTAAAAAAATTTTACCTGGCGCTGGTGAAAATAGAACCTTAAAGGGAATTAAAATATTATATTGATGCTAATATCATGGTTGTAAATGTCAATCTTTCTAAATTGCCTTTGCTACTCCGCATCATAATCACAAACGAAATTGGTTTGAAACAGAGGGGGGAGAGATATAACGATGAGAATTAGGTTGCCCGTCAAAGAAAAAACAATACGCTGGCTATTTTCCCCCCGCCAGACCTGCCAAAAGCAGGTGACTAGACTTTTAAAGTGGCCTTAAAAGCGGAAGAACCGATAGATCCAGTAGAAATAAGGTCGAGCAGAAGTCAACGACTAAACAATTACAAATCATATCTAGGCAATATATTCGATCATTTTCCTCACAGTTATCACATTATAGCCTCCTGCCCAACTTGAAATCTGACCAAATGTTCTTAAGCCTAATAAGTAACAGGGTATATATGCTAGGCGTTGGATAATAAGGGCTACTATAGCATCCTGGAAGTTTCAGAACACGCAAATTACAGGGAAATCAGGTCTGCCTTTAGGCGTCTAGCCAAAAAGTATCATCCTGACTTAAACAGCTCGGTACATGCTGAAGAAATGATAAAGAAAATAAACGCTGCATTTGAAGTCCTTTCAGACAAAGAAAGACGTAGAGAATACGATAGTTTGTGTCTTAATGACAACAATGTCTGGTCTAAACAGAATGAAGAAAACCTTAGAGAAGACAGTACAAAAAATAAAAGTGATAGTAGTAAAACAAACAACGCTGATAGTTACAGTGCGGGAGATAAGGATAACACCGAAGGCAGAAGTGGCCATCATCATCATCATCTTTACTCTGACTTTAAAGATAATGGCAAGAGTGAAACTGATGACTACTATTCTAGAAAAAATATCAAACAACGAATTGTAAAACAATCTGGAGTAGCAACTGATGCTTCAAATATAAAAGCAAGGAGTCGTTTTCAAATAATAGTAGAACCGTCTCTTTGCATGGCGTTCGGTAGCTGTGAAACACTTGCACCCAGAGTATTTGCAGTTGAAAAAGATAAAATTTTCAATCCTAAAGTCAAGGTCGTTTCAGAAATAGACGAGGATCTTGATGTGGTACTTGCTGCTGCCGAGACGTGTCCCACAAAAGCAATATTAATTATAGACCGAGACACCGGCCAGTACATTTATCCGTAACTATTTCATCATAAAAAGGATGACAAACAAAAAAGATACTTTTACCGATAACTTGAAAAGCGGAAAGGTGTAGACCAAACGGATTAATATATGGAACAAAACTAGGTATTGATCAATGGCTATTTAGGAGGTTAGGTGAGTTAGCGTAATTGAAAAAATTACCTGTGACACAGAAGGTAGCACTAATATGTGTAACTAAGAAAACGTAGTGAATCACCAGCTCTTTAGAACACTTTCTATATTCATTATATGCTGTCTTTTGAGCTAATATCGTTAGGACCTCTCTTATTCTCCAGTAGCACTTCGAGATTCAGTTTCACGAGTCAGTTCTAGGAGCATCCTTGCCTGTTCGATACCAGCCACTGGCAAGCGTTGTGGGTCAAGAAGACCTATCTGGGCTAGAAGCGAAGCCTGATCCCAGTATATGTGCTTGTGTTCTATTTTTCCTCTGTTGAATTTGGTTATAATTATATGGGGAAGTTCAACATGCTTCCCCGTGGGTGGTACTCGAGGTAACATAAAATCAATTTCTCTATCATGAGTAAAATTTAGCACAAGCTCATCAACAACCTGATCTTTTCCAATCGTGCGTGAAATACGCACAAGCTTTGTATCCTTTGGCATCCTATTTATAAACTCATCCTTGTAAAAGTTATGCACACCAAGATATCCTATGCCTCCGGTCAATGTAGGCACATGATGAATATATGGTTCTCTAACCATAGTTTTCATTACAGCATGTACGTCATGTTTTTGAGATTCACATTTTAGATGTTCGTCAAATAGCTCGCCCAGTTTATACGTTCTAGGACGTTTTACTTCCTTTTCTTTAGGTCGACTCTTATCATTTTTCTTTTTCTGTTTACCATTATAAATAGCGGGCATAATAGAATCACTAGTATAAATCAGTACTATAGTTAAATATTGTCTGGGATGTAAAACACTAACATCAGAATAAGCTTCTTCTTCCTGCCGTAAGTCGGTGAGGACCAGTCGTGGCGCATGTTTGGAGTATCGCTATATCTCTCCAAATGTCCTCTACGAGCTGCTACAACCATCCTAGAAACGCCTTCCTAAAACCTTCAAACGGGGGAATTGAACCAGGAAAACAAAGATTAGGAAAAGTCCGACCGTACCGTTGCTCCCAACTAACTTATGATGAGGACTAGTCGAAGAGCCCTATCAATTGATTGATAGCACTCTAAAAATAGAGATTGTAAGTGTGCCCCTCTCGAAACCTATAGGATTGCGGTCTACCTCCATATTACATCCGTTTCCAAATTAAGCTATAAGGTTTATTAGCAATAAAGAATACCATTCGTAGCATTATGCCACCTGATGTATACAAGAACGCCCAAGTAATAACGTCAGATGGAAAGAAGATTGGCACCGTGCAATTCTCGGACAGTAAATTTCTCTTTATATCTAGAAATGGAATTTTAAGAGACGAGGAGTTCCACATTCCAGTAACGGCAATTTCACATTATGATAGAAAATCAGGTAGCGTTAGAGAAGACAATTATAATATAACAAATATCATACTAAATCTAAGTGAAGATGAAGTAAGACATGGATTTGAATATTTAGGAAACAATAAACCTAACTCCGATCTTATAAGCGGTAGAGCGGACTCATCCTATAGTGTAGGGTTTGAAAAGGAAAGCATTCGTTATGAAACACTTAATTCCGATTTTGAGAAAAATGTTAATCCTGCATCATCCACTGATAAGCTCCCTTCTGAGGAGGAATATATTTGTGACTTGTGTATGAGTAAATTCTATGACTCCAGTCAGCTTCAAATCCATCGCAAGAATCAGCATTCGGCTGCCACTGGGGTATGAAATTTAATATTTACCTAAATGCAGAATGCATAGGATCATAATTGTGTACTTAGGCTTTAAAATTTACCAAGGACAGGCAGCCCCAAACGCTTACCTGGGGGTCCTCCACTTAGACATCGCGTTTGATTCTGCTTGGTAACCATTCTATAGGTTTTTAATATAGTAATCCATTCAATCCATAAATGTCTAGTAACAGTCAAGAGGGTTCTGTAGAATGCCCATACTGCCAGTCGAAACTTAAGGATAAGGATGAGCTATCAAAACATATCGACAGAATCCATGGTGGGGCAGGGCTATTAGAAGGAGATAAACGAAGCTGGTAATGGCTTTGGGTGGACTATGCATGTCTTATCTAACTACATTATATAGAGGAGAATCTAGCACAGCTAATAAATCAAAG
>JALZGI010000191.1 GCA_030861105.1 Thermoproteota archaeon | reverse complement strand
GATCAATCTATGTAGTAACAAGAAACCAGAACCTTGCAATAGTGGTAGTGCTGAAATTGCAGGCGCCCTGACCTGACACTTCGGTAATTCCATTTGATCATCAAGTAGCCTTCGCAGACAAAGTACGATCACTTTTAAGACAACTGTTTGAAAGAAGAGAATCGACATGGTAAAGACGACTCGATAACGAAGATCAAAATGACAAATGGCGATGACTACAGAAATAAGTGGAAGTATGGCAGTATCGTGTGTTGAGCCTCAAACTCTTCCAGCCTTCATTGCCGCTCTCGACAAATGAAAAACATCATACTTGTTTTTTGAATATTCTATCTTGTTATTTGACTGAAGAACCTATATGGTAGGCTTCAGTACTTGAAAGGCAATTGATAATGGTCCGATTCTCAATACCTTCTGTCCGGCTAAAGCTTTACTGCAAAAGGCATCTCTTTTTTTCCTATCCCACAAAAAAAGTGTCAGCATTATGAACACATTTAGTCGTCACGACTTGTCTAACAGCGTTTTATTGTCTAGTAAATCATGATACACACAAGGAAGGTCAGAATGAGAAAAGGAATGACGAACTTCGTGAACAGAGAGAATATATCTATCATCAAGGGAGAACGAGTTAGCAAATGAAGAATCGCTCTGATGTAGAAATAATGGCATCAATGTTGCGTTCGGCTTCTAAGAAATGGGAATATAAGACAACAATAATGAACACAGCCGCCCTGTCGCACTCCCAATTAGTTAGATACCTTGCTATTGCGGTGGATAAAGGATTGATTGAATACTCTGAGGATACCGGTTTGTACAAGACTACTGAGGAGGGTATGCACTATCTCGACAAATACATGCAACTTCTTCGCCTTCTCCCTGCTATACCAGACCTCCCAGATATTATAATTGATGAGACGAAGGAGCAATCGCGCGCAGAAGACAAGGATCCGGAGCGTGAAAACGATCCCGTAAACATAACCAGCAGCGCAATACGATAATCTTTCAGTCTTCAAATCTTTTTGTCTTTATTAATAGCATATTGAACCGTTAAGATATCTGGCTATGGGCAGTTCCTCGGCTAGGAACCGTCATACCCCTATTCATTAAGCCCCATTTTCATTCAGGTGGCTTAATCCGAAAAATTAACTCTGTATTAACTTCCAACAGGTCCGTGTAAGAAAGCTGTTGTCGCGCATCCCTCAATTTTTGGGATACATTGTTGGGTCAAAAATTGTTGCTGACTAATCATTTTCCTTGCTCCAATTTTGTCTCTTTATTTGTCTATCACATAAAAGTCATAGATCTTGAAATTGCTATTCTTATCCTTTCTTTTCCCTAGGCAATACTCTATCATAGCGTAGAACGCCGGGAATGTCTCTACTAAACCTATCAGGACTGAAAGAATCAACGTCTGAAGGTGCATGAAAATTCTTTTTCTAGATTCTATCTCCGAGTACCTTAAATTTAAGAACAATCCCATTTGATATGAAAAGAGCCACAAGATATAGGGGAAAATAAGCATTAGCCCTATGGTGATTTCAGTGGCTGAACCATTAGAGATTGTGTTAAATATTGACTCCGATGACAGGGTGTTTACGACTTCATTGAGTCTTGGCCCAAGATCCGCAATATTGGTTTGAGAAAATATTTCATGAACTGGGATAAGACTAAGCAGCCTTGGAAATTGAAAGTGAAAGTAAAGGAATATAGAAACTATTCCTGATACAAAGCCCAAAAAATAGGTAGACAACTTAAACATGACTTTGAACTTGTGAATTATTGGAAACTTGCTCATATTTTGTAAACTACCCAAAACCCATCTCCGCCTCTGCATGAAGTGATCCTTAATGTTGAGAGGAGGTTGTTCCAATAGCATACCACCATGCCATCCGAGGGACCTGGGGCCATACTTTTCATACACCTTATAACCGAATAATTGGTCCTCCGCTAAAGTAGGGCCAAAATTCCATCCTATCATGTCCTCTATGTCTGATCGTACCAATAGATTACTCCCATGCATATGTAGGGGGGGAGGGTTAGTCATCTGAGAAACACAATCATAACAAGTAAATGGCCTAATAGACTCAGCTATTGCTGTTAGGGGATTGGCGCATTCAAATTTCAAAGGATAGAATATCGGACCTTCCGAAACAACTGCAGGGCCTGCGCCTCGAATGAACTTTAAAAGCGAAAGAACTGTCTGTGTGGTAACACAGCTTTCATCATCCATATGAAATATCCATTGCCTAAGACTGTTCTTTGAACACTTACGTCGAAATTCTACTGCGAATTGCAATGCTCTCCCTTTTTTTATCGCATTAGTAGAATATCCTTTATCAACCACAATCACTTCGCAATTGTGCTTAGAAAGTGTATGTCTGTCTCTCTCGTCATCGGTGACTACCGATATCTCGTAGCCATCAAAGTTTACATTATGACATGATTCAATAATGGACTCGACTCCTCTTATTACAACCGGAGTCCTAGTGGCAGACCTTGTTGTAATTTGGAAAATTATTTCTGGGTCATTGTGAATACGCCGGAGGTCAGTTTCAACGAAAATTCTTCTATTACGAAGCAATCTTGTTAAAGTCAAAAAAGCAACAGGGATGGTAGAGAACCAGAAACTGGTAATTACCACCATAATAATGGTTTCTAAGTTCAAACTTTAGTGAGGAGATTTTTCTTCAATATTATCATTGCGGTGAAATTTACTTCGTACTGTGAAGGTTTTGGTCTTAAACTTGGTAACTCGAAAGAAGATTCTTATAGAACAAGAATCTCACCCTACTTCCACATTCTTATTCGATAAAATCTCGGAAGCTTTCATAGCATGATAAGTGATAATCATGTCTGCTCCAGCCCTTTTGATTGATGTCAGTAGCTCTACTATTACGGCGGCTTCGTCCACCCAACCTTCAGCCGCTGCTGCCTTAACTAAGGCATACTCCCCAGACACGCTATAGGCGCAAATTGGCAAGTTGGTATGCTTTCTAGCCTGATATATGAGATCCAAGTATGGGAGTGCTGGTTTAATCATCACCATATCTACCCCTTCATTAATATCAGCCTGTATTTCACGAATGGCCTCTCGTGAATTGGTGAATGGCATCTGGTACGTCTTTCTATCCCCCAATAGTGGGCTTGAATGTGCAGCATCACGGAAAGGTGCATACATAGGTGACGCATGCTTTGCAGAATATCCCATAATAGCCACGTCCTTAAATCCTCCGCGATCAAGAGAGGTCCTAATTTCTGCTACCTGTCCATCCATCATAGCGGACGGAGCTACGATATCTGCTCCCGCATAAGCGTGGCTTAGGGCTACTTTAGCCAAAATCTTGATACTTTCATCATTAGCTACTCTTTTCCCTACCATTATTCCACAGTGACCCTCAGTTGTGTATTGACAAAGGCATACATCAGTCATGATAACTATTTTATCTGAGAAATGTTTTCTTATAGTTTCGACTGACTGCTGCACAATACCGTCTTGCTTGTAAGCCGTCCGAGCCCTTTTATCCTTCAACTGTGGAATCCCAAATAATATCAGCGCTTTAATACCAGACTTTAGAACTCTATCCACTATGTTGACAAGATCAGACAGTGGGATTCTCTGAATGTCGGGCATCGACATAATCGATTCGGGCTTAGTAATCCCTTCTTGCACGAATATAGGACAAACTAGGTCTGCAACGGAGAGACGGGTTTCCTGCAGAAGATCTCTTATTGCGGGAGTCTTTCTAAGCCGTCTTAGTCTTACAATGGGAAAAGAGGGGGATTGATTAGCGGGATAAATTTTGCTGTTCTTTTTACTATTATTAGGATTGTTTATCTTCATATCTAAACAGCTTTATTATAGCCTTCATTATCTCTTCTTGATCGGTCATACCCAATTCGATTTCCTTTCTAAGATTATTCATGGGAGCGGACAACACACCTTCTATTATGGCGTGCGAAAGTTGTTCAATCACTTTTGCCTCACTTGGCCCTATTTTATCCTTGAGCATATAAAATGCCTTTTTCAGCTCACGTTCACGTATTTCATCAACATTCTTGAAGATTGAAACTACAACTGGTTCAACTCGTTTCCTCTTCAGCAGAGTATCTACAGATTTCATCTCTATGTCAATAATTTTTTCCGCTGATTGAATCTCATTCTTACGAGAGCGAATATTTTTTTCAACAATTTCCGCAATCTGATCCATATTAATAAGTTTGACCCCTTTTATTGAGGCGACTTTTTCTTCTACAGTTCTGGGATTAGACAAGTCAAATATCATAAGAGCATTTTTTCGTCTTCTCATTGCCTTGAGTATTCTATCATAAGTTACCAAATAGTAGGGTGCGACGGTAGACAGAAACATTAAATCAATTGAATGGAATCTTTCAAGAGCCCCCTCAAATGGTATCGGTTTTCCTGACACGGCATCTGCAAATGATTTTGCTCTTTCAAAGGTTCTGCTTGTTACCATAAAATCAATGTTTCTCAACCTAAGAGACTTAGCGATCATACTGGCACCTTCTCCCGATCCTATGAGCAGAATTCTTTTCGTTTTTAGATCGTCGAAATATTCTTCTGCTAGGTTCACTGCAACGGATCCGATTGAAACATTTCCTTTGTTCAATGCCGTATCTGCTCTTACCCTGCTTCCTACTTTGATAGCTCTCTGAAACAGAATTGAGAGATGAGGGCCCACATGCCGGTTGTTACGTGAAAACTCAAACGCCCTTTTTACCTGACCGAGTATCTGGTCCTCACCTATAACCAAAGAGTCTAGGCCGGCTGCAAGCTTCAAAAGGTGCAACATTACTTCTTTGTCACAGGATGTCTCAATAATATTTTGGAACTCGTTTTCCTCTAAATTGACCAGAGAAGCCCACGCCCGAATTAGTCTTCCAGGATTTGGTGTTCGTGACACACCAAACACTTCTACCCTGTTACAGGTCTGTAGAATGACACACTCCTTCAGCTCGGATTTGTCCATGATAGTGTTGTAAGCTCCGTTAATGTCTCCAAACGTAAATTTTTCTAGCAGATGGATCGGTGCATTTCTGTAAGTCACTTTTGCATTGATTATGTGCAGACTATCAGCAATGGCAGAACTTGCATATTGTGTCATTTGGTTTGTTCTCCCCATTTTTGTAGTAGCTCGATTGTTGAGCTTTTTGCATCCTCTATCCGGTTTTCCCGAATAAGATTTTGGATGTACTTATCATTAATTAAAGAATAGAGAAATCTTTTTCTTTCCTCAGCGGAACTTAATTTTGATTTTGCGGCATTTCGAGCGAATTCCTGCAACCTCGTATTCTCAATATCTGTTTTCTTGATTACTCTTTTCAATACCCTCTCAGTCTTAATCCTAACCTGACGTGCCATAATAGGGCTCTTTCCGGAGGTAGATATAGCAACCTGCATCACTCCTTCTATATTAATAATAGACGCATAGGAAAAATCGCTGTATGGAGGGTCGTCGACCGAATAAACAAATGCGCCCATGGAACGCCCCTTCTCAGCAAGTCTTCTGTTGAGCGGCTTGTCATCGGTACATGCAAGCAGTAGAAAGAGACTGCCATTGTAGTCATCCAGTATGTTAGTGTCATTCACCTTTGCTTTTACAATTTGTATTTGCCCCTTGCTCGCCAGGTCGGAGAGATAAGTGTCAAATTGGTCACTTATTACAGTAATATGACAATTCTGTCCCAGTAACCCTCGAACCTTTCTGCTCCCTTCGATCCCCCCGCCGATGATTACTGCCTTTTTATGGTATAAATTTAAGTCAATTATCAATAATGACACCCAAAATGAGATGATTAAAAGACGTAATTTTCATTATTTATTTGTTACAGCACACCACGAAACTTCTTGAAAAACCAATTCTATCTTGACAAACAAATTACCTGGTTGATAAGATACTTTGATATGACGGAACGCATCTCGAAAAACAAAGTAAATTAGGCATTATATCTGTTTGAACTTGCTTGTTAACCATTTGACTAACGAAGTATTCCCAATCCAATAAATGCAGATCTAAGAGAACATAACATTGCTAGTCTAAAAACTAATTATTAGCCATGGTATGTGGATATATTATTGGAAGGAGCTGATAGCGAAGATGCGCCTGAAGAGAGAAGGCACAGTTACTCTAATAATAGCAACGAATTGATGCTTGATTCTCTTGAGGATATTGGACCTACCACGAAAGGCTTTCTTGAACAAGCAGGATTCAAATCGATAAAGGACCTCGTAGTGAGGGGACCTGTAGATGTTTCTGAGGCAACGGGCATGCAAATTGAGAAGTCCGTTAACCTGTGCAACAAGGCAAGATTGAAGCTGGAAGAGGTAGGAATAATTGAGAAAAGCTTTACTAAAGCAACAACTCTTTATGAGAAGAGAAAAAACGAAGAGCGCATCTCTACAGGCTCCAAGAATCTTGACGATCTCTTTGGGGGAGGAGTAGAAACAAGAGCAATTACTGAAATTTATGGTGAGTACGGTACAGGGAAAACTCAATTGTGTCATACCTTGTGCGTGATAGTCAACCTAGACAAGCCAAGGGGCGGACTTGAGTCCGGAGCGCTTTACATTGATACAGAAAATACTTTTCGTCCTGAAAGAATAGTGTCAATATCTCAAGCAAGGAATCTAGATCCAGACAGGATTCTTGATAATATCCTTGTAGCCAAGGCATACAATAGTGCACATCAAGAACTAATTATTGAGCAAACGGGTCCGGTGATCGATGCAAATAACATAAAATTAGTAGTCGTTGATTCTGCTGTTGCTCACTACAGAGCGGAATTTCTGGGACGCGCTACATTATCGGATCGACAGCAGAAGCTGAACAAGTTCATGCATCTGTTACTGAGAATATCTGAGACCTACGGGGTCGCTGTGGTGGCAACTAATCAAATTCAGTCCTCTCCTGATTCGATCTTTGGGGACGCCTTAAGGCCTATCGGAGGACATGTAGTAGCACATACAAGCACTTACAGAGTCTATCTCAAGCGATCGGGGAAAAATCGGATTGCCAGGATGGTAGATAGTCCTTACCACCCCGAAAGAGAAGTGCTTTTCACCTTAGCCGAAAGTGGTGTTGAAGATCCAGTATAGCAGTACGAAGTATAATACGGATAGCTATTGATGCAGATAATATTAAATTAAGGCTAAAGAAGTCATTTATTATGCCTGGTTCCCATGGGACAAGACGTAAATCACGCTCAGTCCTAACGAAGAGAAGGACTTTGAGAGGAATATCGTACCTTCTTGTTGACTACCATGTAGGCGATAAGGTTGTGATAGATATTGATTCCAGAGAACATACTACCACCCCACATAGAAGATTTCAGGGCAGGATGGGCATCATCAAAGAAGTGGGTAGGAGAATCCTAAAGGTATCTGTGATGATAGGACAAAAACAAAAGCTGCTGCAGGTCAAATTTAACCATGTTAAGAGGCTGCCACAGGGAGCTGGGACAGAGGACATCACGGAGGGGGACGAGGTTAAAAGTTGACCAACATAATAAAAAAAGAAGTAATTACACTTCCACAGGTTAAGAAAATACTGGAGGCAATAAAGCCCGATGATATGGACCAAATCCAGAGGTGGACCTATGACTATGTCCGAAAATTTGCCAAGACGGATTCAGAGTCTGCTGAGAAAATGGTTAAACGACTTGTGGAAGAGTGCGAACTGAAACCCGAAGAAGCAATCGAGATTGTCAATATAATGCCCACATCTATTGAGGAACTTAGAGCATTTACGTATGGCTGGAAAAAGCTAATATTGACAGAGACATTGGAAAAAATGCTAAATATCTTAAAATCCCCTAATGAAAGTTAAATAAAAAGCTATTAGTATATTATGTAGGACGAACTGGATTGTCAGCATCTTCGTATTCTAGCTACCGTGGTAGAGGTTCCAGTTTTAACACTCCGTCTTCCAATTTTTCACACGATACGCAACAGCCTCCGCGAAGGTACGAAGAATATGCGTACGTGCTGGACTACACCCAAAGGGGTAAATCAAGTACGGTGCGAGGAAGAGAGGGGCTGATAGTTCAAGGTATTGGAGAAGAACACTTAACTTTGCTAGAATTGCTTGGAGTCCAAAATACGAATTTTGATATTGGGGAGCGTGTATACATAGGACGGGAAGGCAGGGACAAGGTTATTAGCGTTTTAGGAAGACTTGAGTATGAATACATATCACAATCAGCAAAAAATGATCTTCCTGCAATTGTCGAGAAAATAGTGCTGCAGAACGAAAAGCGATTTATCGATTATGTTAATAATGCACAGCCTGTAACACCGAGGATCCATGCCTTGGAGCTAATTCCAGGTATCGGAAAAACTTACATGCTGACAATAATAAGGGAACGTGAAAAGCGAAAGTTTGAGTCTTTCGCAGACCTCCAGACTAGAGTGGGCCTCAGGGATCCAGCAAAGTTGATAGTTAAACGAATAATAGACGAGATAGCAGGTCAGGCTAGGATGAACCTATTTGTCAGAAAATGAGAAGCAAAAAGCATAATGAGTAATGACTTGGTCAAAAACACATTCATTAGGTCAACACCGCCTTGTTGAGAAAAGGATTCTTAGAGAAATTGTTAGATGTTCTCAAATAAGCCCCGAAGAGGTGGTCTGCGAGGCAGGCACCGGCGAAGGTATACTGACCAAGGAGCTCTGCAAATATGCAAAGAAGGTAATTTCTTTTGAGATTGATAGAGCCTTGTATCAACAGGCGGAAAATTACCTTTCAAGTCTTAACAATGTATGGCTGATTCATGCTGATATTTTTAAGATGAGTGACCTTGAGTTTGATGTATTTGTATCGAATTTACCGTATTCTCGAAGCAGAACTGCAATTGAATGGCTAGCATTGAAGAAGTTTAACAGGGCAATAGTCATGCTTCAAAAAGAATTTGTCGACAAATTGCAAGCCAGACCAGGACAACCCAACTATAGGTCTATCTCGGTAATAAGCCAATATTGTTTTAAGATAGAGAATCTTTTTGAGGTAAATAAGAGTTCGTTTAAACCTCAGCCCA
>JALZGI010000189.1 GCA_030861105.1 Thermoproteota archaeon | reverse complement strand
GACTTTCACGAAATCTAATGGAACATTACTTGTTAACTGGCTGGAGCATTTAACCAAGCCTCCATGTTAAAACAAATCCTAGAGCATTCCTTGCAAATAACAACGGTTTCGTTATGCACCTCCACCTTTTCACAAATCCTGCAGAGTCGCGACATTAACGGTCAATCTCCTTATTCATTTGACTTTGGTTCGTCTGTCAGTTTTTCTCATGTCTCTTCCTTTTTGGTATTAATTCTTTTCCTGCTTGGTTGCATTAGTCCAACAACAAGATATCCATATTCTAGGTTATGTCTCGTATGATTTATCCCATAAGAGCCATGTGGTACAAACTTTCCATCCAAAACATTTTCTATGTAAAGCTTCACTCTTCTTACAGAGTTTGCCGCATGCTGTATCTGATAACTAGAGAGCTTCCTTCCTGTATCTTCCTCAAGTGCAGCCTTAAACTGCTGCAAATCGCCTCCGTTTGTCACCATCTTGCTGTACTTTTGTATCCTGCTATAGCTTTTGTACAGGTCAGTCATTCTTAAAAGATCTTTTCTCTCCAGTTTGTCAAGTGACGCTTGAATGTCCTTTTTGCTTCTACCTGTTATCTTAGCAAAGAAGCCCACAGACTCGGATTCTATATCTTTGTTTGTGTACACATCCTTCAGTTTTGGTTCCCTAACTATACTTTGTATTCTCGTTGCGGTAGCGGTAGTAGCAGAGACTTCAGAAGGGATAACGGGGGCGCTACTGCTAATAACATCTGACTTTCTTGTTTGATAATAAACTTCTACGTTATGAATGGGCGTCTTTTTGCCACCGGTATCAACTCCCCAGGCTAAGATAGCAACCACGTCAACAATGATTTTTGGATAGGCTATTTTCAACTTATCATCCATGCCTTCGTAGGTTGCCATAATGTCCTTGTAGATTCTGAATATTAGCTCATCGACGGCTTTAGTTCTATTTTCTAAGCTTGTTGTGACGGCTACAGTAAGAAAATCATACACTTCTGATTGAGACAACACGCGTTGATTGAGAAGACAAGAGCCTGCTATTGCGTCTAAAGGTACAATCCAGTTACCATTTCGTGATCGTGACCCGTTGACGCTGGTTTTCTCGATCAGATCAAAAGCCGTCTTACTTACTCTCTCATCATTATATAGCTTTAAAAGTTGCAGGCACCTCGTCAATCTTTCCTTGATGCACTTTATTTCCTCCTCAGATGGAACCGAAACATCGGAAGCGTGATTACTTTTCAGAGAACCTCACCTGTACTCCTAGTGTCTTATTCGTTGGATGCTTACACCTACATCTTCTGGAACCATGAAGTGAAAACTTGTGATGACATCTATAGTAGGTGCATATTGGTTCAGCCGGCTGACCTAATACGTCCAATGTGCCCCATTTTTCTGGACGTTGGTCTTGTTTCCTGACTATGTCTTGTGGTATTGAACCAGGTTGCCTGCTGCCGCTACTGCCACCTTTTGATAGCGTGATGTATAAGTCCTTGAGATTGTCCCTCAACCCGATCTCTTCTACTTGCTCTTTCTTCCAGTGACAGCTATAACAATAGCCACACTTAATACATGCAAACTCTGTTCTGGTTCCGCACGAAGTGCAATCCTTATAGCGAAAAGAAAGAGTATCTCTGACATATTCATGTGGTCGGAGCAGTTTTTCTTCCTGTTTTAATGAATAGGATTGCATAGCTTTCCCTTGCCCTGGTTAACCATTTCTTTTGGATTTGCTTACGCCTGAGCTTATCTTTTGCTTTACTTTAAGACTCGCTTTCAAGGCTTCAATGATATCTACTGTCTCCTCCGGTGTTTCCTCTGCCTTTTTAACGGCAATTCTTTGACCTTTGGATTTTGCCTCTATTAGCTTCTCCAACTCCTTTGCATAAGTATCAGAATACTGGCCTGGGTCAAACTTTTCAGTTGTAAGATTTTCAACCAACGTCTTTCCGAGCTCTAGCTCCTTAGAATCAACTTTCTGTAGGCTGTCTAGATTGCCGATTTCATCCATTGGTCTTATTTCATCCA
>JALZGI010000164.1 GCA_030861105.1 Thermoproteota archaeon | reverse complement strand
CACGGCATAACGGGAATAGTGGGGTCTGTTGCCATAGGATTAGTCGCCACAACGATCATTAATCCTGCTGGTCCAAATGGCTTATTATATGGCAATTCTGTTCAATTGCCAATCCAAGCATTAGGGGTGGCTGTAGCCGCCGTATTGGCCTTCGCTGGGACATTAATAATCATGAAAATAATCGACATGACAATAGGTCTGAAGGTCAAAAGTGAGGAAGAGGAGATTGGTCTAGATATTACGCAACACGCAGAGAGAGCATACGTTGATTAGATTTTGACCAATTGATATCTCCTGCACAGGTCGACAACCAATATAAGTTATTGGGTAGAACGATCACAATATAAAATTAGTACGGCTGGTTTTACTGACCAACCAACCAACCACACTCAAAGAGATAACATCTATTCCATTTGAAATGATTACATGCGGTTTTAAAACTATTGGATAGGCAAACATTGCCTCTTGCGCCGAAAGTGGTCGCATTGGATAAAGCCAGTGTTGGTCCTGAGCAGAGTGCTCTCGGTCTAAGAAGAGATAAGGTAACTATGGTGATTTTTCTTGCCATGGTATGAAATTCGCGTCCGAAGCAGATAGTAATACTATCGAAAACGGAGAGAGCTGTTGAATCTGTATTGGGGCGAACAAGTAACAGGGCATATTTAATATATTACAATGGAGAGAAGTGTCAGTCCAAATTGCGTTTAACAATTATCGGCTTTGGAAATGTAGGACAGAGTTTTGCAAAACTTGTACTGGACCGGGCGGCCGAATTATATAGTGTGTATGGAGTCAACCCTCGTGTAGTTGCATGTATTGACAAAAATGGTATCGCCATCTCCCCGGAGGGACTTGACCTACGTAGGCTACTAGACGTCAAGAAAATAAAGGGAAGTGTAGCAGGGTATTATCATGAAGGATATATGCCCAGGGACGAAAGTAGTATAGAAAAAATTGATTGTGAGGTGATGCTAGAGTTAACTCCTACTAATTTTGAGAGCGGAGAACCCGGCATTTCTAACATCACAGCAGCTATGAGGTCTGGGAAGCATGTCATAACTGTAAACAAGGGTCCTCTTGCCCTTGCTTTCCCATCTCTAATGGAGTTAGCAGACTATAATGGTGTCCTGCTACGTTTCAGCGGAACCGTCGGAGGAGGGACTCCCATCCTTGAATTTGCAAAAAAGTGTCTTAAAGGAGACAAAATAATTTCCTTTAAGGGCATACTAAATGGCACTACGAACTACATCCTAACCAGAATGGAAGAAGGTCTGTCGTTTGAAGATGCACTCAAAGATGCCCAGAAGAGGGGATTTGCAGAGGCTCTTCCTCACTTGGACATAGACGGCTACGACGCTGCAGCTAAAGTTTCGATTATCGCCAACTGGGTCATGGGAATGAAGAAAACTATTTGTGAGGTAGACAGAACCGGCATTACAGGGGTTTCCCTCAAAGACATTGAGGAAGCACGAAAAAGGAATAAGGCAATAAAGCTGATAGGTGTAGCCGAGAAAGAGAAGCTTTCTGTAAAACCCATGGAAGTCTCAAAAACGGATCCTATATGTGTAAATGGAACCTTGAATGCAGTGACTTTTTCATCGGAACATTCTGGACAGCAGACAATTATTGGCCGAGGCGCAGGGGGAATTGAAACTGCAAGCGCGGTGTTGAGGGATCTTATAGAAATAAAGAACGCAATCTATGAAATATAATGTGCTTCAAGCTCCGTAGGGTATCGGTAAAAAACAGTCACTGGGCCTCATAAGATTTCGTGTGGTGCTGACGCCGGTCGGACTATTATTTGACATCATGTCCTCGAAGTCCAAGCATCGCATTACTGCTAGGGCTCTAGTTTATGTATACTTGAAAATTCGACTACGAATAAGGCAAGTATATTAATACACTTAGGCCAAGGCAGATAAATGTCAAGGCATTCCAGGTCCTGCAACACCGTTACTTCTGGCCCTGTAGCACAGGCAATCGATGGTGTCCTAGTAGGAAATAGGATAGTGGTTTGGGATATAGAAAGCTCTCGACTATTGTTTGGGAGGGGCTATTTCGGAAAACCGATAGGTATATCTAAACCGAAGGGAACTCAGTTTAGCCATCCTCTCATTTTAGATCTTATGGAAGGGTATTATCTGTTCTTAAAGTTAAGGCTCGTGCTACGCACAAATGATGGGAGGTCACTATCGGCGCTGCATATTAAGTCTATCTGTAGAAAACAATACGAAGGATTCGATGCGAAATATTTGGTTTTCCAGGATTTGAGAGACAGAGGTTACATAGTATCGCCTGGGATCAAGTTTGGCTGCGATTTTGCTGTGTATGAACATGGCCCAGGAATAGATCATGCCCCCTACTTGGTTCAGGTATGCAAGCCGTACGCTGATATAACAGCGACGTCAATAGTACTTGCAGGCAGACTTGCAACAACGGTAAAGAAGCAGTTTATAGTAGCAATCCCTATGCCAAAGGAAAAAAGGGTAGAATTCATTGGATTCGATTGGTGGCGTGCATGATCTGTCAGATTTGGGTGGTCATTGAGGGGATTTCATTCGTATGCCTGTATTACAGTTTGCACTTTTTCCCTCTCCTGCGGCAGATCGAATCCAACAAAGTTCTCTCCTGAAATAGTCAATATCGTAGAAAACCTATCTGAGCCCTGACCAAGCCATCCCTTGTATCTAATGGAGTTTTTCACTATGTCAATAATACTGGGCTTTTTTTCATCTACTTCATCATAGCAAGAAAGTATTTCTCCAAACTTTACTTCCGGTTGTTTGTTAAATTTTGTTAGGTAGTAAACGAAGACCACTGTTTTTTCGTAATGGTTAGAAGGTCTCTTTTGTTTATAAAATTCCCTTAGTCCAACCTTATCTCTCCCGGCTTTCAAATCAACTGGCACAGGAGAAATCACAATGTGTTGCCTGACCATATGCCTGTTATTGGTTTTAACTGAATGCAAACTGACCGGTGCACTCGATTGCCGTTGTTGTAACGCAATGTCAGTCTCTCTCCGATAATCCCTAATTGTCCCTATTTGTCTCAACATGGCTTCCTGTATCGCTGATTTGCATATCTCCTCGAATTTTTCTAAGTGTCTTTCGACAAATGCACAAGTTCCCTCCATCTCGACTATGCCTTCTTTTACATTTATCTTGAATTTAGCTTCAGAAGGTGTCATAAGATTGACCAGTCCTCCGAGTCTAATTAACCTGTCGGTACAATACCGTAGTATTAAATCGACTATTGTGTCGAGCGATGTCATCGCATAGTCTAATTCAGACAATAAGTAAACGAGCTTGTAAGGATGCACCATGCATCTATTCCTTAATCCATCTTGTAGACACGAAGTTTAAATTAAAACCCTCTTTTAGATGCTGACTGACTTGCGAACTCAGGATCTCATGCTTGGATAGAAGGAAATAATGTGATTTCAAGGCTGAAAAGAAATAGGGCATAATTGTTTTCAAATAGTCTAGAAGTTAAATTTAATAATATACGGAATGTTCATATTTCATGGAAAAGCAGGCTCTAAGACCAGCGATTAGTCTAAGTAACAAGATCGCTTTGATTACTGGAAGCGGTACAGGAATCGGTCAGTCAATTGCTAAGAAATTTGCTGAAAATGGAGCAAGCATAATTATTATGGGTAGAAGGAAGGAGCCCCTTGAACAGACAACCAGAATTTTAGACAAAATTATTGCAGATAATGGCTTGGCCGCTCGTGTAAAATCTTTCTCAGGAATCGACGTATCAGACGAAGCAGGGATAAACAACATGTTACAGCAGATAGCGGAAGAATTCGGCCGGATAGATATTGTGATTAATAACGCTGGCGTATCTGGGCCAGTAAAAGCATTTACAAATGCCAATTTTGCTGAGTTTAAGGATTGTGTTGCTATTCACCTTACGGGCACCTTTTGGACTTCGAGGCAGTGCTTACCTTTGATGGGACATAATGCCAAGATAATTACGATATCCACTTTTTTTAGTGAAGAGAATCGATACGAACAAAGACCGTATAGATTTAGAACACCCTACACTGCGGCTCAGGGCGCAAAGAATAGACTTGCTGAAGCTTTAGCCTGGGAACTAACAGAGAAGGGTATCAGGTCTATAGCGACGAACCCAGGACCAGTTCACTCTGACAGGATATACAAAACGGTTTATCCAAAGGCAGCAGCTGAGTTTCTGAGAATTAGCGGTTATTCAGGGCTCACTTCCTCGCAGATAGATTTTGCCTGCTCAAAATTACTGCCGTTACTAGGAGAAGATAATACTGTAATCTCATCTGCGCTAGGTGAAACCGCTCAGCAAATATGTCTTATGGGGCATGAAAGTTCAACTGATCCCGGTTATCTGATCCCAGTCTTGTCCGGGCTAATGAGCAAAATACAGGAAATAGCAGAGAAGATACAGGCTAATACCAAGAATATGATTGTGGACAGTCAATTCCTCTCGCAAGAAGACATTGCTGAGATCGTGTTGAACTTGTGTGATGAAAAGATAAGTGCGCTGGTTAATGGAAGGATTGTACCTAGCGACCGGGTATTCTACCCGGTTAGACCTTTAGTAAGAACTTCCCTCGACAATCACTCTTCATCCCCGGAGATCGTAGATAAAGTTGTAATTGTGTTGGGAGATCCCTCGAATAGCAAGGATTTTGATTGTCTAAGAAATATATCAAGCGCTTTGAAAGCCGATGGGGTGAAGAATTTGATCATTTTTCTGCATGATTGTCAGCGACCCTTGCACTTTGAGGATTTTTCATACAAAATGTTTGACCTTAATGATGAGGAACAAATTAGATTCAATTTCCAAGAAGTGACTAAGAAATTTGGAATAATTGATACAGTAATCTATATGACTGGGAGTTATGATTATGAACGTTCCATTCTATCCCTTAGCAGAAAAGAATGGGATGTGCTTATCGACCGATTTATTAATGTCCCCGCGTTAATAACCAAGGAATCAGTAAACGCTATGTGCCCAGGAGCGGAACTTGATCCCCCATTATACAAGAATACTAATGGAAAAATAATTATAATAGGTCCCGAGAGCCCAGTGGGAGCGAAAATCTCAGGTCTAGTTCGGGCTAGGTCAGAAATTTTTCGGGGCGCTTTAAGGCCTTTTGCGGCAACAGTTAACCAAGAGCTCTTCGAGGTATTGGGATCCAATATACGACTATTTCTCCTGTTTCCTGGGACAGTGGTGGGATCAGGATCAGATGCACAGAGGCTTCACCATTCCACTGCACAAATAATTTCGGGTCATGTAGGAAACAACGGTGACACCGTGTTTTACATAGACGAAATAAGAAAATGAAAGGCGAAGTAACAAGCGAAGAACAATTGACTCTACCAATATTCTACGTTCAATGTCGAACTGGATCTGGTCAAACGTTCGTTCGTGGGGTTCGCTGGATTGTAACCATGTAAATCTCAGACTGTCAACCGAGCAACCCAGGAAGTAATGTCGGAGCGGCGAATAGCAGATAAACTAAATTGTAGCAAATAGCTACTTCATATATGACAACCTGCTCCAGGGTACGCCTACGAGGACTGATCTGACGTTTCGCCTGTAATATTTTCTTTTGATTGGCCGTCGATAATTTCGGCAGTGGCGAATCTGTTACCTACCTGGACAATTCTGATTTTTGCATTCTGGCCAACCTTTCCGTCCTTAACAAAAATAACAAATCCTTGAATTCTTGCTATTCCTTCGCCCTTCCTACTTATTTCAGTTATTTGAACATCATATTCTTTTCCCGTTTCTACAGGCTTTGGGCCGAAGGTATCATTTCTTCTAAATCCTCCATCACTCATTCTTAATACCTTGATCCATGGACAAACAAAACCCTATATAAACTCTCAAAAAAGTAGTATCTATTTTAGAATCCTTTTAAACAATTAATTACGTTCCTATTCTAATTTTGTTATTACAAATTCTTCGGAGACACTCAATTGCGGACAACGAAGCAAGAAAGCTTGTCTTGGGGTTGGAGGGACTCGGAACGTTACGAACCATGATCGAGATTTCTCCGAACATACCTCTCACGATAATTTGATGTTCGTTCTGTGTTTTGCGAGGGTCTGCAACTATTCTTACTCTAGTGTTACTAGTTCCTCGCCCCGCCAGGCCAAGGATCACAGCTACATTGACATTCGAAGGAAATAGC
>JALZGI010000149.1 GCA_030861105.1 Thermoproteota archaeon | reverse complement strand
CTATTGGGTCTATTTTTCTTCAGTTGTTGTATAACTTTGATTTTTAGCCCATGTTTTTCCATTTCTTTGAAGTATTTAGGCATAGAGTCCTTTGGGTTAGGACTATCATTAACCATTGCGAGGATAGGCATCTTGTTACCTATGATATTGCCATGTGCGTCTGTAATAGGCCTGGGGTTACAAACTTGTTAGCTCGCTTTACTTTCTCCCCTTTGTTGGGATAATAGCTAACCTTACAACGATTACAAAACCACTCTTCTGCATGTGGGTCTATTAAGACAAGGTTGCAGTTACAGCTATTACAGCCTCATACATTGTTAGCATATACCATTTTCCTCTTGACATTGTCAGATAATAACTATGATACGTCCACTAAGGGTACAAAGCTAAGCTTTCCAAACAATCTTCCGGTTTTAGAACTAAAAGCAAACAAAATAGGTCTCTTAGAAGACTTGTTCAGATAGATTATGCACTCTAAGCTTTATTGGTCATTGGCGAAATGGTAGTTGTTGTAAGGAAAACAGGTAAAAAATAAATTATCCCCAGCAACCGGTTAATTAGCTCCGAATGAGAATAATATAATGGCCACTATAGACCTATCCAACGAAGAAGAACAAAGGCGAACTGTTCTTGTTCATAAACTTACACAAGGTGCCATCAGCCTCACTGAAGCCCAAGAACTAAGAACACTTTTGGAAAAAGAAAGACACGTGATAACTGAACAAGGAAACTGTTTAGCATTTTTCGCAGTAAGATTTCTAATAGACTACGTAGATGAATATCTTCAAAGCAAAAGCAATAGTCTACTTGCTTCTGGATCTTAGAATGGCCCCAATACATCTAAGCCTCTGCGATTTAATGTCCCAAGTTTCATAATCGTACATCTACATCGTAAACCTTAAAACATCAGGGTCTAAAAGACCTCACCCGCAGATGGTTCTCGATAGCAGGAATAAAGGAATATTGGAGAAGGAGAATGATAATACGATTAGCACCATTCCTATATTGTTAAAAAATATCGAGACACCACTATGAAAGAAAGACTTCAGTACAAAGATGAGGCTGACTTTGTATTAGGCTTGTGTGGGGAAAAATCATTTTTACTTATGTCCACAACTTCTGGATTAAGAATCGTAGATTTCCCTCTAAGGATGAGGTAGAAGAAATACATCTTATTATCGAAAGAAGAACAAGAGAAATGAAGGAAGCTATATTCCGCTCTGGGTAGCAAGCCGTTATCTTTTTAGATACCAGTTGGGTTTGGATTTTGATGTTACTCCTCAGGTCGTATATCAAGTTGAAAAGTATGAGGGAATATCTGTCTATACCAAAATACAGATTAGATAGAGTTAGAAAGACAACCTGTAAAGTAGTCATATGAAGTAATCGCTAAATATGATGGTCCATAGTAATTATGGGCCAAAAAAGACTAAAAGACTAAAAGACTATGCCGCAGGAAAGGCCTAGATTCAGCGATTCAAAATCCTGCCGGATATTGTCACTCGTTGAGTCTCCTGCGGTAATATGACTAAATAGAATATTTCCATTATTATTTGGGTCGGAAAATAGGCCTCACACTATGAATGTATATATCCGCCGCGGGGTGACCCTAGACTTGACCATTGGTTCGTGCTCTGGTTAAGTCTTCTGCGGTGCGTTCCTTAGGTTTACTTAGAGTTTTTTGTTTTTGCTAACTACCTGACTCTAAAGTTAAAATGTTTTCCTGTATACAATATCCTAGCAATAGAGATAGACGTATGTGATAAGTCTGGCTCAAAGAAGTCAGATAATATCTGAATTATGATTAAAAACGCTATAGTATGTATGGTGACATAACGTATAATCTATCTTTCCTATTTGTTTTAGTAAACTTACCGAAATACATTAAGACCATAACATAACATTACATAACATCTGGACTGAAAGGCGATCGCATTAAAGAAAGATTGCAGAAAGGACTCGGCTTTTTTGCAATCTACTGAGAAGAAATGTATCCTTGCCTTTTATGGGCTTTTCTTCATAAGAGAGCTCGGAAATAAATGGGGAGCCTAATGTCATCAGATTTTATTATATCATAGTGTAAAGCACTCTAAATATAATGATTCTCAACCACAGATTATGAAACATATCATGAGCAACAAAATGATACCGATTGCAGTGGTGTTAGCAACTGCTGCGCTGCTAGCTATGACTGCCGCAACACCATTGGCCTTTGCTGAAGATCCAAATGGAGACAATCGATATAAGAAAAGCGATGGCGGAGACCAAGAAAGTGAGACAAATGAGAAACTAAAATCAGAGTCATCCTGTAACTTCAGTGGAAAAGGAAATACCTGTCTACAGATTCCTATAAACATTGAAGCAGTCGCTGCCGCAGGACTTTAATAAAGAACAATATTAAACCACCGCAGCAAGCAAGCACCCCCCTCCTTTATTTTTGATTCTTGTGTTACATTTTATTTTATAGTCTTAGAACATGTATTGGATCTGTCAAACTATTGAGTTTCTGTCCAGCCCACTCGATATTCCTGATTACACTCTAGATATGTATGCCGGAAATATGACAACGGGTTAAACCGCAAGATCCTGCTAAGAAAGCAGCCTACTATTGTTGTTAACTTATTCGCTTCTTTATTTCATCTATAAGTTCCGCCGATTGTAGTGGCATTTCCAAAAATAGA
>JALZGI010000148.1 GCA_030861105.1 Thermoproteota archaeon | reverse complement strand
GAACTAAAATGGGTACTACAAAATGAGTTTCAGGATCTCAAGGCCAATCTTATGAAATCTCATACTTGCGAAGGCGAAATGACGGATCGTTTACTATCTCGACTAGCAGATCGTAATGATATTATAAGAATTAATACTCTTGAATGGGTTTTAAAAATAATTGCAAGGTTAGAAAATAGCTGAAGAGACAGATATATCACCTTAGCCTACAGTAAAGCCGTAGTTATCTTCAGTCCTACGATAGCTCAAATGCTGGAGCCAAACCCGAGCACAGCTCAGCTGTAGACAATCGATTAGATTGGATTGGATGAATACAGAAATGAAATTGCTAGATAATGATGAAAGAAGAGATATTGCTTAATATTTATTAGTCGCTAGGCTGCTTTTGCTCGTTTCACGTTAAACCTGCCTTCTACAAAAACAGGTTCTTCAATTCCCCAACTCCACTTTCTTTTGGGAGTTATCCTGATATATTGAGGATTAGGGTGGTCAGTGCTATCCATGTAACCACCTTGGCGAGTAACTATGTCAGCAGTTCCATAAACTTTCATTCCCCTAGGATCCCATCGATCAATACTTTTCAAATCATCAATGACAAGGGCTACTTTGTTATTTTTCAAAACATTTCTGTATTTTGTAGATTTAAGAAGATTCATTCCCCCTATGTAAAAGTAGTTACCGTCAAAATCAAAACCAACAGGTACAACATCAGGTTGTATGGATCTTTCGTCGCCTGCTGAGACTGCAGCTGTAGCTATTCTTGCAAGCTGCTGCGAGTTGAGATATTCTATTTCCTTTTGAGAAAATATTGAGTTGGTCATTGATATTACAAAATATAAGACGAAAGATAAACATACCGATATATCTTAGCCTTGTATTAAGGCCAGCTGTCGTTTAGGTAGCTGTTTAAGTTACCTGCGTGCCTACCATCCCAAAATCATGGCCGATTTAGCTGCTGCCTCATCTAATGCTTCCTTAGGATCCTTCGTGCCATAATAAACTGCATTCAATGCTTCTTCAATATAATGAGCAGTCTGCGGAAATTCTGGAATACTTGGTCTAGATCCTCCAAATGGAATAGCTGAAATCATTTCATCATAATAGGGAAATGAAGCTGATACATTAAGACGCGGTGTTCTCTCTCCTATTGTTACCTGGGTTGGTAAGACCCTATGTTCTATCAGCCACGGAGTAAGTATCTTTGGCTCAAGCATTAGCGCTATTAGTTTCCATGCTAATTCCTTATGGGCAGATGTTTTCGGTATAGCTAGTTCCCACCCTCCCATTAGTGTGGATGTTTCATTATCAAGATGTGGCACAGGAAACATGGGTATAAAGCCAACTCTGTCTTCGAAGTCTGGTATGTTTTCTCCTCGTGTTGGCATCCAGCTTCCTTCTATCATTACTGAGAAGTTTCTATCGATAAACTCCTTACCCCAATAGTGTTCTTTTTGAGGTTTTACGCCTGCATCAACTTGTGATTTGATAAATTCCATAGCCCTAACTCCTTCAGAGCTATTGAAAGCAGGAAACCAATAAACTCCTTTGGTTGGATGGCCTGCTTTTTGTTGTAAGATCTCTCCCCCAAGCATCCATAAATAAGGATACCACAGATCCGGAGAATGTACTGCTCCAGTAAGATGCACACCTTCTATTCCTTGCGGTCTTAGAGCCTGATTAAGCTTCTTGGCAGCTTGATTATATCCATTCCAGGTTTTTAATAGGTTAGGATCTACCCCGGCTTTCTGTAAGAGATCCTTCCAATACCATATTCCCCTAACATCAGTCCAAGCCCATATACCATAAATTCCATTTTGATATTTACCACCCTCCCAATTTTGGAAATACCAATCCTCATCTCCCTCTCTATCCCACTGATGCTCTGTATAGTTTGTGAGATCTGTGAGCAATCCCTTTTGCGCAAATTCACCTAACCATATTTGGTCTACTGTGATAATGTCAACCGGAGCCTGATTAGAAAGCAGGCGAATTATTTTATCTCTAGTTGAGCTGTTAGACTGAAACTCGACATAATTCACGTTTATTGGAGTATCAGTTTGATTTCTTAAAACCTCTAAGGCATTATCTATTAGAACTTTTCCTGCATTAGGGCTTGTAACTATATGATTGAATAGTATCGTAAGTGTAATCGTGTTGTCGTTTTGTGTTCCATCTATATCCTTAACAAGAATCATGAATAAAAGAACCATTGATATTACAGAACCCGCTCTAGCTACCAGCATCGACGTAATACACTATACTGGACCATCTTTTTTTAGGCTTATGATTCATTTTGTGGCATAATTCATCAAGAGATGGACCTGACCTGGGACATTAGGTTTTAGTCCCTTTCGAAAGTCCAGACTCTGCTTTTTCATATAAGATCTTAAGTCCTTCAATTTTTTGAGTGAGGGAGCTCG
>JALZGI010000145.1 GCA_030861105.1 Thermoproteota archaeon | reverse complement strand
CCTCAAAAATTATCTTGCCTACCTTATCTATATCCTCTATCCTTCCAGGCCTCAATCTGAAGCTATACTCCGTCTGGACCAAATGAATATACAAAAGTAGTTATGGAGCAGCAGCCGTTATATTCTTTTAGTTCATTTTTTTTCACTACTTACATCCATTGTCATTGTTAGAAGGATCTTCAATGTCAAACTCGATAGGAGAAAAATAGTGATCACGTTACTTTTTTCTCATTTCTATTCCCGAAGAACATGTAGCTTGAAGTATAAACAATGACCATGATAGCTTTGTGACTGAGGATGCATTTTTTTAAAAATATAATCAATAAATCTAGAGTAGGTAGACTAGCAACAGTTGATTTAGAATGTAAGCCACATCTGGTACCAGCCGTATTTGTATTTGATAATGATTGTAATTGTTACTTTATACCATATAGTTGTGATCATCAATTCTTACTATCGAACCTTTGACTTGAGCTCGTGTCTGTTCTTTCTACGGTATATCTTGGAAAAATAATGGCTGACGATGTATCTGATGTACTGATTAAATATCTGACTCGATTCAGTATCAGATTGCTAGGATGGGAAGAACAGATTAGCGGTGTAGACAAAAAATTAACAGACATTCCTATTGGAGAGAGGCAACAGCTAGTTCAAGAACTTGCTAAATTCACATCTGAAAATGCAGGGAATCATCTGCTAAGTTTTGGTGAATTTGCAGCTATGTATCTTGTTGCTTGGAATGTTGAAAACTGGCCTGAGAAGTATAAAATAGAATTGTTCAAAAAAACATTATCACAAAAAGAGCAGAAGAATATTCATATGCAAATTGAAAATTTGGAATGAGCTCAAAAAGTATTGTCTGCAATACGTCGAGTCCTTGCTAATATTCCTACTTATATGATAAGTGACGATCATGAAATTACTGATGATTGAAACATTACCAAAGAATGGACCGAGTCAGTAAAATCTAGTGTATGTGGAAGGCAGATTGCAGCTAATGGTTTAGCTGCATATTGGGCATTCCAAGCTTGGGGAAATAATCCTGATATTTACAATGAGGATTTTATCCATGTTATTATAGGATATTTGGGAAAAAACGGCAATATAACTAATTATGAAAAAAGAGCTTTCGAAAACTATATTTGGAATTTTCATGGATGGACATTTGACGTTCCAACTATTCCACTAACTATCTTTTTAGATTATAGAACACAAAGACAATATGACAGCTTTCAGGATCCTACTCAACTGATTAATGAGAAAGGATTACAATCGATTTTGAGAACTGTAGAACACACAAATTATGAAAGGGGTCATCCCATCATCTTAGTCTCTCCAACACCAGTTTTTGGTTTTGAATTGGCCGAAAACTTGCAAGAATACTTGGCAAGTAAATCAAGCATCTACAAATGGGATTTAGAGACATGGGCTGTAAATGAAAAGGGTTTTGTGCAGTTCCTTTCATTTCTTATTCATAATTTAAGATCTCGTCATTGCATCTTTTTATCCGGAGACGTTCATTACGGATTTACAATAAGTGCAACTTTTACACTTTTGTCACAAAGGAAGAAGTATAGGAAAAAAGAAGGAGGACTAGAAAAGGGTGATGATCATTTATCAATGAATATAACACAACTTACCAGCAGAGTACTCTGAAGACTACTAGTTTGGGCAAAGAGATTCTTCTTAATGAAGTTCTGGGACATTTTCATCAATTATTTGCATCAAGACACTCAGTAAGAATAGGCTGGAATGATGCATTATTTAAATCCAAGGAGCTAAAAGATCAGGAAAGTGATCCATATACAATCATAGATGGATTTGACCGCAATTCTCATATAGTCAAAGAAAAAGAAGGAGAGGAGGAGCAGCAGCAGCACCCTACCGCGTCTCCGGACTGGATTGAATCTAGGTCTATTGCTAAAGCCTCAGGTTCAGGTATTTCTTCACTCATAATTGCTGATAATAACCTGGGTCTAGTTAGTGTTTATGGAGATAGATACAAAATGCTTAGTCACAAACTACTAGTGTGCAAAGGAAAGGAAAATACTACAAAGATTAGAGAAACCATTACTGAATTAGGATCATGATAATGATGATTCATTAAGTTGATAAAGAACTATGCATTAGCGTAGTTACTGAACTATCTATGTTAAATTATGTACGTGAACCTCTGCTAAGAATCAAATATGAATACTAGAGAAAAAAGCAGTTGGATAAAGCGTGCAATAGATTCAATGCAGGTATAAAAGAAAAAGCTAAATGACAATAAAAATAACAGGACCCTCCTACATGCCGGGACCTAATGCCACAGAATAACCATTTAGTATAAGAAGGAGAAGGATCTTGATACCATTGGACCCAATAACAAATTTATCCATAAATTAATTATACTGTAAGACAACCATGTAGTCTAACTTGTAGCTTGTCAAAAAGTTGACATACCGTTAACCCTGCTTCTCATATTCATCATGGCGGCGTACCCAGAATTGAGGAAATTCATGACCAGCCTCGTCTCGTCCCTTGGGAACTAGGTCAAGATAGTGGTACGCCACATTCAACATGTCTATCCCCAGTGCGTAAGCTGAATAGGTATGAAATATGTGACCTGTAGGGTCTTTGTAAAAAATGCTGACGCCCTCCCGTTCTGTGCTAAGAGGATCTTGTATAGTGAAGTTGTACATGCCTTCTTTCTTGGCTACCTCTTCTGGTCTAAATGATACATTATAATCGAAGTTGAAATCTGTATCATGAGAAGAAACCCATTTGAAATTCCAGCCCATTCGCTTCTCATAAGCGGCCAACTTATTATAGGGAGCCTTGGAGACAAGAGCCTAACGCTCCTGACTTTCCAAAAACAGTTGTAACATGGGAACTAGAAGAAATCGGAGATAATAAAACAAGAGTAAAATTGTTGCATACTGGATTTGAACCAGGTAAGTTGTTCAAGCATGATGAAGGGTGGTCTTATTTCCTGAATGGATTACAAAAATACTGTAAAAAATGAGAAGCTAATGATGATATTATTAGGTTTGTATCATCTCAGAAATCCAAAGAAAAGGTATAATCAACAGGTAGTAGTAATGAAGATGACAAAGAATCGAAAGAACCTTATTGTGATGACATACTCTTCATATTTGGCATCTTTGTTATCGATGGTATTGGTTTCTTAGCATTTAGGTTCTTGCTCATATCCATATTCATACCACCCATATGCATATCACGATG
>JALZGI010000127.1 GCA_030861105.1 Thermoproteota archaeon | reverse complement strand
GTATACCTGAGTATAAAGGGAACCTGTCTTACTGTTCCCTTGAACAAAAAGATAAAATATGAACATTTATTGTTTGTGAATCAGAACAAACAAACAAACAAACAATTTCTGTCCTTAAGGAGATACGTCTATAATTAAGATCCTACCTGTTTATACTAGAGTCTTAGTCCGTCCGTTAATTTCATTTGTCAAAGGGTTTCAAATACTGTCCTTTATACAGGTAAATCACTGATGATACTCTATCGATGCCAGCACCATTCTCATTAGCTATATTTGGAAGATCCTGCCGACTCTAAATATGGCAGCAGTTCCTAAGCCAGTCAGCCCTCTCAATCATATGTCTAGATTGTGTCTTAGTTAAATACTAGGAGGTAATACTGTAGTCATGAAGTCCTGCGCTCACCTTGAGCAAGTAAACCTTCAAACAGAAGGAAAAACACAAGGATGTGAAGAGTGTGAAAAAACTGGATCTGACTGGGTGCATTTACGGTTATGTTTATCATGTGGGCATGTAGGCTGTTGCGACTCCTCTCCAAATAAGCACGGAACAAAACACTTCAAATCAACTGGTCATCCAATCATAAAGTCATATGAGCCAGGTGAAAACTGGAAATGGTGCTATGTTGACGAGACATTTATGAAATAGGCAAGTAATGACAACAGCGAAGTAGGATTAGCTGAATAGGAGGAATCATAATTGGAAGTGACTAAGTATTATTGAAAAAAACCACTATAGAAAGACAAGGTCAGACAAAAGAAAAGCCAAAAACCTTACCTCTTCCCCAGTGGACCTTCCTACCCCCCTAAATAATACACAGCGAATCTTCAAAAATCCAAAATGCAAATCTTTTCAACCATAAAGGAGCTAGGAAACCGTCATATGATTCTTCTTCTTCCTCCTTGGATTAGACCTGCTCTCAAAGGCCTTGAAAAGAGATCACCTATGGTCAACGTTTCATCCTTATCAGTATCGAAAAGAGTATAGAGGAGAAAAAGGAATCAGGAGAAACTAAAACAAATGGTTGAAAATACAAGAAAAAGGCCCTTATCAGCAGAACTTGGATTTATCCACGAATTTATCCCTGCATCAACCAGACCTGATCAGGTTACCTTGCTTTTATTGCATGGAACAGGAGGAAATGAACAAGATCTCATACCGCTAGGTCGCGAATTATATCCAAGAGCAGCAATACTCAGTCCACGCGGAAAGGTGCTAGAATCAGGTATGCCTCGTTTCTTTCGTCGATTAGCCGAGGGTGTCTTTGACATTGAAGATTTAAAGTTTCGAACTCATGAACTTGCAGATTTCGTGGAGAAGGCATCAAAAGTTTATAGTTTCAATCTGAGATATACAATGTCTGTAGGTTATTCAAATGGAGCAAATATAGCATCCAGTATGCTGTTGCTCCGTCCTGAAATTACATTTTCGGCAGTTTTATTTCGTGCTATGGTACCTTTTATTCCTGAAAAAGTTCCGAATCTTACAGGAAAGAATATTTTTATTGGTGCAGGAGAATATGATCCCATAGTTCCACCGGAACAAACTAAAATGCTATTTCGCTTATTCAAGGATGCGGGAGCAAATATAATATTACATTGGCAAAAGAATTCTGGTCATGAATTAGGCCATGATGAAATTTTGGCAGCGAAAGATTGGTTGTCTGACATATCAAAAAAGTCGGTATAATTGATATGGATAAGGGAAAGTAGGGCTAAACAGCTATTACAAGATTAACCATTCAGAAATTCTATAGTCATACTAAACAAGTATATTCATAATAAAATTACAAGGCCAGCTTGATGCTCTTTTTCTCATGCTTCTTACACTTCTTTTCTTTTGGGTAAATGTACCTGAGGCAGAACCTTTTCAATATCTTTACGTGTAGGCTCAAGCCAAGGTGGAAGCACAAGATGTGTACCTAGCTCCTCTGGTTTTTCATCCACCGCAAAACCCGGAGGATTTGTAGCAATTTCAAAAAGAATACCACCAGGTTCTTGGAAATATACAGAATGAAAGTAAAATCGGTCTATTACTGGAGTAGCATTTAATCCGGCTCTAACTATACTTTGGCGCAAGACCCGCTGTTGTTTATCGGATGGAGTACGAAATGCGACATGATGTACTGATCCTATACCTATGTAGGCCAGTTGACTATATGGCAAACAAAGCACATCAACAATATTAGCTCCACCTAGATCTTCTTCTACTTTTTCTTTTCCTTTCCGACCAGATTCTCTAGCAGGGATTTCATAACGGAAGCGACTTCCGTCTTTGCTTGTTGGAACGAATCCTAATTCTTCAGTTAATACAGAAGCAGTATATTCGTATCCTCTCTCTGATAAAGTTACAGAATAAAACCCTCTTATGGCATGTTCGACAGGAATGGGACCTTCTTTCCATACTTTGGTTTCTCTTTCCTTAGAAGATTTATGAGCTACGAGTTCTAGTTCCAACCCATCAGGATCATTAAATGTTATCACTTGTTCATTTTCAAATCGCTTGTACGGCCCGCGAAACTGTATTTTTTCATGGTTAAATCTGTTTGTCCAATAGCTTATAGAATCCTCAGGGATGAGAAAAGATGTTGCGGCTACTTCACTTGCTCCTCTATGACCTTTTGGAATATTTGGCCAGTTAAAAAAAGTAAGAATAGTGCCTGGATGTCCCGCCCCATCGCCATAATAAAGATGATACGAAGTAGGGTCATCTTGATTTACTGTGAGCTTTACAAGCCGAAGCCCCAAATTATTAACATAAAATTCTATGTTTCTTTTGGGATCACCTGTTATAGCTGTAACATGGTGTAAGCCAAAGATACCTTTGTTCTCTATGCTATCATTATTATTATTCTTTTTCTTTACTTCTGTATCCATACATGATAATGATTCATTCTAATACTTTTATGTTTTAGAAGCTTTCACTTTCCCATCACTCCCTCTGTGCTTATTGTTGATTTCATATTCTTTAAAGGCTATCAGTGCTTGTTCTGATGTTTGGTAACACATGAAGTCCATCAGATTCCTACCTACCTACCTACCTAAAACCACTAGTCTGGCTATCATAACAACATTCTCAAATAATTGAAATGAGGTAAGAACCGGTACTGTTCAAAACATTCCTGAACGAAGTATGCAATTATACACATGCTGGCCCGCCTTGTTAGAAGAATTAGTTTCTTAATAGGTACGATGTATGGTTGACCCAAAGTCATGGGCTAAACCATACCACAGTGGTTTCTATGTGCGCATCAATTGCTTCATATTCTATTAATTAGCTCCTTTGCATGATCTATTCATCGTTTGACTTATAGCATTGGGTGTTGTAACTTGAAAGACGTCATGCAGGCGCCTACAGAATAAGATAGATAGATTAGACTGATACAATAATCGTAGGTATTCAGTGGATATCATAGATTTTGCCGCACAGGTAGTATTTGTATCGGCATCAGGTGTCCTTTCCCCAGGCCCCTTGTTCTTGGCTAATCTCATTTATGGAAGCAAACTGGGTTATTATTCAGGGATTAAAATTGCTTCAGGTCATGCAATAGTAGAATTCCCGCTAATCGTATTATTAGCTCTTGGAATATTCGGACTTTTTTCTTTCACGTTCAATAGTGAAAGCACAGTAATTATTGGCCTGATAGGAGGAACTGCTATCATATTTTTTTCATTATCTCAAATTATCAAGATCATAAAAGAACGAAATACGTACGGTGTTATTAGTAGTAGTAATAGTAATAATAGTAATAATAGTAATAAGAACAAAATCAACAGCAGTTATTTTTCCAAAATGAGTATTAAAGGCAGAACGCTTGGAGGACCACTTGTAATAGGATTAATCTTCAGCGCACTAAATCCATTTTTTCTTGTGTGGTGGTTTACAGTAGGATTAAAGCTAATTTCTGACTCAATCTTTATGTTTGGTATTTTGGAAGGCATTCTCATTTTATTCACACTTCACATTTGGATGGATTACGCTTGGCTATCCGTTACGGCTTATCTAATATCCAAAGGCAAATCAATAATTAAAGATAAATTGTACCGATATTTCCTTCTCTCAATCAGTATCATTCTTGCTTCTTATGGATTTTACATAATAATAGACAAAATATTTCTGTGACTGCCTTAAGTACTGAAAAGAAAGTTATATGAGAGAATGCTCGGGTCGGGATCGATATGAGTTTCTAAAGTCCCGTAAATTGCTTAGTAAACCATTGGCATCGAAAGTGAGACCAAAGTCACACATGAGAAAGATTTCCTTAAATATTTATAGTTTGAGAAGACTTATCTGGCTCAATCAATGCAAGACCAAAGGGTTGCAGTAGTAACAGGCAGTTCATCTGGAATAGGCCTTGAA
>JALZGI010000101.1 GCA_030861105.1 Thermoproteota archaeon | reverse complement strand
GAGTAGTTTTCATCAAAATAGGGTAATACTTTCTTGCTAAATTCATGAACAAATTTAATTTCATCAGGGCTAGTGCTATGTACATAGACCCCTGTATATCCTGCTTTGAAATAGTCTTCAATTGATTTTATCGAGTCTTCAATTGATGTGACTATTTGTATGGATTCTTTTAGCTTTTCGTCTGTTACTTCTTTCTTTGCCTTCTGTTCTAATTTTCTTGGATCACTTATGGTGGAATTAAATACATCTCTTATTAAAGTAGCTCTCCAGAACTTGGTCGATTCAAATGCCTTTTCATAGTCCTCCGAGAATGATATTTTATATTCTGCAATTCTTTCTAGGGAACTTGCATTCTTATTCTCCTTCTCTGCAGTATCGTTGAATACATCTAATACCTTACGTGATTCTTCTGGTTTTAGAAATGTAATTAGTCCATCCGTAAATTTTGCTGCAGCTCTAGCTGATTGTGAACCAGTAGCAGCCAAGTAAATAGGGATATGCTGAGAGTTTGGTGGAGTGTAAAGTCGGGCTTTTCTAATAAGAAAATATTGACCATTAAAATCTATAAAACCCTCTTCTCCACCATTGATGTAACTATTATTATTATAATTTTTGTCGTCATCATCGTATCCCTTACCTTTCCTTCCTTCATTCCATAGCATTCTTATGATTTGAATTGCTTCAGTCGTCCTTGTCAGTCTAACTTTAGAAGATTTTGGCCAGTCATATCCTAGAGGGTCTTCGTTCATTGCTTCTCCAGTTCCCATCCCAAGACCTATTCTCCCAGGATATAATACATCAAGTGAAGCGAATGCCTGAGCGATGATAGCAGGATGGTATCTGTATATTGGAGCCGTTACTCCTGTTACAAATTTCATTTTTTTAGTCCGTTCGGCCGCCGCAGCGATCCATATCCAAGTAAAATTACCATATCCGCCATCATGCCACCAGGGATGGAAATGGTCACTTGTCATTGTGGTGTTAAAGCCGCATCTTTCGGCTTCTACTACAAATTTTAGCAAGTCTTCTATTGGGTATTGTTCTTGAGCAGCCCAATATCCTATTGTTTTTGCTTCTGCTGGTTTCCTGTTCATGTTATAATTTGTGATATTAAATCACTGCTTGTTAGCATTAGGATTAACATTGATACCAAAAGAGGGAAGGTTTAAGACATAACTCATTCTCAGTATATGAGTATATGATGATGTTGACATGTCTGTTACTTTTCACTCCAAAGCCTAGGCTTGTCATTTATCTTATTCCATCCCTCGTCTTCTGATTCAACACGTTGTGTTTCAATATCATCAAAGTACTGGTCAAGTACACTTTCCCGTTCCATTGCCAATGGTGGTGAGCAATAGTCTTCCTCTATCCACAATGCATAATTATGATCTTCAGTATCAATTCTGGCATTTTCAAGACTATATTGTAGAGTTTTTCCAAATGGTCTCATCTTTGATATCTTCCCTGAGCCTAGTTCCTCATAAAGATTCCCTAAGAGATTCTTTCTTGGTCTGGCTCTGACCAGATAGAATACCATATGGATCGTTATCTCACTAACACATAAAAAGATGGTTATGTTGAAAAAACTGATGTGTCTTCCTGTTCCCTTCTTAGCTTAGCTCAATACCCAAAGAGAGCTACAGAAACGGGATGATCATCATCAACAGTCCAGGCCTTGCTATATAGAGGTGGTGGTATCTTAAACCTTTTGCTCTTATTGTATAACGAAAATAGTAGATAAAGGCTAACCATTCTTGGTGTTGCCTTCTGCACAGTTTAGCTAATTATACTAGAATCAGTCTATTGTAGTTATTACGTCTATCTATCCCATACTACTCCACACTAAATAATTGGCTAAATTTAGGACATATTATACTAAACTACCTTCATGTAGTTTTCATCCACTTCACGAAGTGCAGGGGCGACGTGCGTACCTATTAATTTTGTAGCTCGCATGAGCTTTGTGTGAGGCAATGACGCTGGGTTCATCATAAAAGTGATCCTGGAGATGCCGCCGAGCGCTTTACTATGCCTAATGATCTTCTCGACTACCTCTTCTGGATTGCCTACGAGAAGTGCACCTTGCGGACCCCTCTGGGCATCAAAACTTGCACGCGTCATCTTCGGCCATCCACGCTCCTTTCCAATCTCAGTCATGGTACGTGCATATCCGGGAAAAAAGTCATCGACTGCCTCTTGCGAACTCTCTGCAACATAGCCCAGCGAATGTATGCCTACTTTTAATTGATCAGCTGAATAGCCGGCTTGCCTTCCAGCCTCCTTATAGAGATCAATAAGTGGTCGGAACCTGTGTGACTCACCACCTATTATTGCAACCATTAATGGAAGTCCAAGTAAACCAGCCCTGACAAACGATTGTGGAGTTCCACCAACGCCTATCCATATCGGCAGTGGATTTTGCAAGGGTCTTGGATAGACTCCCTGACCATTCAGTCTAGGACGATATTTGCCAGACCAATGCACATGCTCATTGTCACGAACCTTTAGGAGCAAATCGAGCTTCTCTTCAAAAAGCGAGTCGTAGTCTTCCAACCTGTATCCGAACAGAGGAAATGCCTCGATGGATGAGCCGCGACCAACAACCATTTCAGCCCTACCTTGCGATAGAAGATCCAAGGTTGTGAATTCTTGAAATACCCTTACTGGGTCGGCAGCACTTAAAACCGTAACAGCGCTAGTAAGACGTATGCGTTTAGTTCGTGCTGCAGCGGCAGCTAGGATGACAGCAGGAGCTGAATCCAGGAATTCCCTACGATGGTGTTCGCCGACACCAAACACGTCTAACCCAATTTGATCGGCATAATCAATTTGTTCAACTAATCTTCTCAAGCGCTCAGACGGACTGACTGGGAGGCCAGCGTCATCCCACGCTGCAAAGCTATCAATTCCTACTTGCACAATCTATACTAGGTAAGCCGAATATTTAACCACAGTAGTGATCACTAACTTAGTGGGTTTGGACTACCTTATCTAGTTAGTGGAAACTTACCAGTCAATACGTGATCAATTAAGATGTATCAGATATTAATTTGCTGGATCTATGTATCTCGAGTCTTCAGAAAATTAGAAAATGTGTCTAGATCCCACGAGTCTTCATAGAGTTCACCATTGACAAAGAAAGTGGGTGTACCTTGTACACCGCTATTAATTCCACTTTTTAAAGATTCTTCTATTAAATGAGTATAGTTATGTCCTGACATTTCCCTTTTGAACTTGTTAACATCCAATCCTACTTTTTCTGCATATTGTAACAGATGATTATCGTCTAAAGTTTTCTGATGTTCAAACAGGTAGTCATGCATTTGCCAGAATTTGTCTTGAGCTGCAGCAGCTTCGGCTGCTTCTGCTGCATGCTGAGCATGGGGATGTATCTCGTTGAGAGGAAAGTTTCGAAATACAAATTGTATTTTGTCGTCGCCAAACCTATTCATTATTTCCTTGACTATAGGATAAGCCATACCAGTATATGGACATTCATAATCACCATATTCCACTATGACGATTGGTGCATTAACAGAACCCCTAATGTGATCAGTTCCAACGTTTATAGGGGTAGTCAACTTCTTTGTTCCATTTTCCAGCTGTTTTTTGTTCTTTATTTTGATTCACCATTTACCTTTGTGGCTAACAAGCTCAAAGTGTTATTGTCTTTCATGTTAGTTAAATATAGCGTTAATTAAAGATAGTAATGATACTGGCCAAAACAAGAGGGAAATGATTGTGAAGGTAAGAAGGTTTAATTGGAAAAAGCTGCTTTAGGAGAGGTGAGGGCCAAATGAAAGAGAAACCAAAAATCTTACCACTTTCCAATGGACCTTATTATCTCCTAAATGATACACAACCCAAAGTTGTTGAAAATCTTCGAAATTCGAAGGGCGAGTCTCTTTCAAATATACAGGGTGTATCATTATGCCGATGTGGAGCATCTAACAATAAACCATTTTGTGATGGAACACATGGAACTATTGGATTCTCAACCGAAAATAGAACCACTGTCAATGATAATGATAATAATAACAAGGGTAGTGGGTATATTAAAGATAAAAGAAAAAATTATGTTGGTAAAGAGATAACTATTCATGATAATAGAAGGATATGCTCCCACGCCGCAGAGTGTGTAAACAACTTAGCATCTGTTTTCAAATTCAATTCAAGACCCTGGATTAATCCAGATTCAGCAAGAACTGAAGAAATAATTGATACTATAAGGAAGTGTCCTTCCGGAGCTCTTAGTTATTCTATTAATGGTATTGAGTACAGGGATCCAAATGAAAGAGAACCAATGGTGACTGTGTCTAAAGATGGGCCATATCTTATTACTGGAGGAATGGATCTTATTGGAGACAATATTCAATGGGCAGAAGGAGCATCAAAAGAACATTATACTCTGTGTAGGTGTGGTGCTTCCAACAATAAGCCTTTTTGTGACGGCATGCACAAAACAGTCAATTTCAAAGATGAAAAAAATTGAGGTATACTGCTATCCTTTGGTATGCACAGCTATTATCTTCATCCTAGATATATGACTAGATCTTCTAATGAATAGTATACCTGAGTATAAAGG
>JALZGI010000094.1 GCA_030861105.1 Thermoproteota archaeon | reverse complement strand
CTTTGCTCCTGGTCTTGTTTGTTCTGCCAGCGAGGAGCGATATTTATCAAGTACCTATCTCCCCTTAACCAAATGAATGGATGCCAACATTGAGATTTGTATATCCTAAGCCGATATTATACTTTTAAGGAAAATATTACTGATTATTTGGTAAAGTCTTTTATTTTGTCCCATCTTTGACACATATTTTGAGGGGTTGATTGTCAGCGTAGTTTGTCTTATTTATTCTCACATTCTTATAAAGTACATCTTCTAAGAACTATGAATGACTAAGTTTACCCTTTACTCTTTTGCTATCTTATGTCAATTCTGAGTCTTTGACCTGCTATTTCTATTTGGGAGAGAACGCTCGGTGCAATTTTTGTGCCATCTATGGACTAGCTTAGTTTACTTAGCCCATTTCCTCATCCATTGCAGTATGCTAACAACTGATTCAACACGTTCCTGCCCCTTGATAGTTAAGGACAAGCATACATACTCCTTTCTAGGTCTGGACTATCGGTGGCTTAAGTCAAGTTTTAAGGCAAGTTTCACAGATCCATTTAGATATCCATCTATCAAATACCATCCAGCAAAGTCATATCTTCCCAAGCCTTGGAGTGACTTTCTATGATAAGCAATTAAGGTTGGTTTGACGACAATACAGCATTTATCAATAAAAGCCTAGTAATAAAGGAGTTGGATACTTGTATTTGAGAGATGTAACAACTAAGGCCTCCCGTGATTCACAATCTGACTCTGATGGACATTTATTAAACATCACAAAGTAGCATGTAGATCTTGTCTACAATGCTGACAATAATAATCTATCTAACGTTTAATTCAACTGATTAAAAAACAAATACTCATAAATATGTATATTATGACGTTTGATATCATATTGAATTTTAAGGCACAGCAAAAAAAGCCAAAATGGAAAGTGCATGCATACTTTCTAGATGCTTGTAACTGTGACTGGGGATGTCCTTGTCAGTTTAATGCTAAACCCACTCATAGTAATTGTGAAGGCGTAGCCGGATATCATATAGTAACTGGCAATTATGGAACTAACATTAAGCTGGATGGACTTAATATGGCATTAATAGCTTCATGGCCAGGTCCTATTCATGAAGGTCATGGGAGAGCATCATTCTTTATAGACAATAGAGCTAAAGAGAATCAGTATGAAGCTTTATCGAACATTATTACGGGTAGAGCAGGAGGTGGACCTTTTGAAGTATATGCAAGTACTATTGAAATATTAGAAGAGCCGAAGAGAGCAAGTATAAAGTTTCAGACCAAGAATCTCAATAGTCGTGTCAGTGTATTTGAAAATAAAGAAGAGAAAAAACAAAGAAAAAGAAGAAGCGGCCAACTCCAAGATGCCATTGCTGAGGCATGGCTTGAGCCTATTAGAAATCCTGTAACAGGTAAAGTCCATAGAGCAATTATTGAAATTCCTGAAGCTTTTGAATCTAGCCGAATGGAACAAGCGTCTACAAAAATGCTTGTTGCAAATGATGAAAGTCTTAACTTTCGATATGAGGGAACTTATGGTAGCTTTTCAGAGAATACTTGGAAAGGACCATAACACCCATACACTTCACAATTTCAAGTTTTTATCGCTATGGTTGTTTTATTACTAAATTATGGTAGGTCAACAACCATACATCAACATAAAATGCAGATTCAGGTATGTCAAGTTTTAGGCGGCAGTTAATTATCCATTATTTTCATACATCACAAAATATCTCTGCCAATTAAGAAACATGAATGTTATTTCTGTAAGGAGGTCCAGTGACAAATAAAGAGAAAGAATGGTGGCAGAGTAGAAGTTCTAATGCTCATAATAGAGGAGAACCTAATAATGATAGAAGTAACCAAGGCTTTTTTTGAAGACAGAGCATAATTATATCACTTTGAGAAGAAAGACAAGGAGCTTTAACCATTTATTTAGGATATAATGGAATAAAAGTGAGCTACGCTTTATGAGTTCAATTCTTTGAAAACAGAAGCTCCCCCCTCTCCCATTGAGACCTTCCTATATTAATACAACTAGCTGCAAGAGAATATGAAGAGAATGATAGATAAAACGGCATCTCAAGAAAATGAAACTGATAGCAAAAACGCCGAGTACGATATAACAGAACAGAGCAATGTTATGCCCAATACTCCACCGGCTTCTCCAACCGTTGTGGACCTAGAAATACAAGACATAGAAGGTGTCGGTCCTACCACAGCCAAAAAACTCAAAGAAGCGGGGATTATTTCTGTAATGGATCTTGCTGTGGCAAGTTCCGAAGAACTAGCTGTTGACATT
>JALZGI010000079.1 GCA_030861105.1 Thermoproteota archaeon | reverse complement strand
ATATACTAATATGCCGCCGGGTTTTAACGCTTGCAGACCTGCTTCTAATAGTCTCTTCTGCGAGAGAGAACACAGAGATATATCCTTCGGCCTCCTGCTTGTCTTTCTAGTCGCATCTTTCCATATGACTCCTTCGCCACTGCAAGGGGCATCCAGTAGGACTCGATCAAAACATAAGTTCAGACTCGTACATGATGTGGCATCCATCTGGTACAAGGCTGTATTCATAACCCCACATCTGGCAAGATTATATGATAAGGATCTCATTCTGTTTGGGTTATTCTCCATGGCAATTATACAACCAGTGTTGCCCATTTTTTGTGCTATCATCGTTGTCTTCCCACCAGGCGCAGAGGCCATATCTAAAACTCTTTGGTTACTTTTGATGTCGAGCGCCTCTACGGCTATGCATGATGAAATATCTTGGATATAATAATGGCCTAGTAAATATTCGGTAGTCGCTCCAACAGAAGTGTTTGCTTTATTGTCACTTATTTCGAAAACATCTTCTAGTATGGTTTTATTTAATTCAAATTTTTTGGACTCTAGCCGCAATATAAGCTCGCGGTTGGTAGTTTTCAACGTATTGGTTCGGATATATCTCTGCACTGGTTTCTGCATCCTTTCCAATAAGCCCTCGGTATCGGGGATGAACTGTAGAAATCTCCTAACCATCCATTCGTCATAACCATATTTCTCAGCAAGGTGAAGGGACTTTGGTGTGGGAGCGAATGTAAAGGTATCCAAGTTTCGGAGCTTTATGTCATTTTAGGAAATTCTGTCCTAATAATAATTTGTCTAAAGCAACCTAGTCCTTTGTAAGTGTCAAGTGCAAAAATTTGACGCCGCATAAAATTCTATTTTTGGTAATCTCGTGAAAATGATCCTACTGTTATCCTGAGGAGTAAAGAGATCTCCTAATTATATCGTACCTGCGTCCCAGCAGTAACCCTCCTTCTGTTTTAAGCGGGATTCCACTTAGCAGCCAACCTGAGCTAGTGCAGGAACCATACGCTCTATTTGGCCTTGCTCCATCCGGGTCGGCATTTTCATTTCAGTATCAGTTCATGCTCAGGCCATCTAGGCCATCATGATGTTTCAATTCTGACTGAATGTCTTTTCTGTTCCGTTGCCCGCCGTCTCCGGCCAACCATCGCTGATTCGGATGCCTGCGATGAGGGAGGAGTTTCCTCTCTTTCGAGTAACCCGCTCACTGGCTCACAAGTACATGATTTAATAAGATTTAACCTTTAATAAAGCTGTCCAAAATACTGTCGTTCAATTTCTAGGATATTGTTTGAACTATTTGCATCCTTGTAGTCTTTCAGAAGTTCCTTATTTAAGTCCAGAAACGTAGCACCCCACTTGAATTTGTTTAAAAGCTCAACTGCTATGCCTTCGAATCCTAAAATAAAAAGTGAACCAGCCAAGGCTTCTACGCTGGAAAGTTTACCAAGCTTGGAATAGTTGGTCGGATTTGCTGCTAACAATGCCGGCAATCGCCTATGTATGCCCCGCCTCAACTCTCTGCGTCGGAATAAGATGTCTTCTGCCTTTTCCCAAGAGCAGTCAACGGCGCATATGGAACTGCATAAATCGCTGTCCTGCCTTGATAATAAATCCTTGGCGAACGGATTGAGTAATAACATGTTATGATTGGCGTGTCTAACTCGTTCGGCCATACGAAACCTAACAAGCTTAGCTGCGGTACATTTAGAGGGCTCGTCTTGTCCTAGCATGTAAACAAATACCTTCAAATCTGATTTGATCCGAGGAACACGATTATAATATTATAGAGACCGGCATAACTTCGACATGACTTATCTGTTAATTGATAATTATAATAATGCTTCGAGGTATAGATGCGGGGATAGAGAATTCATACATAACCTGTCAAGTCTAACCAAAAGAAGTACTCGAAATCATATCTCCTAGTGCGTCAAAGTAAGAGTCTACATCCATTTCTGTTACTTTTCCCTGATCGACGTTTATAATATAGACCATATGCAATCGACTGTTTAGAATTTCGCCAAAGCTGACCGGTGGATTCCGGTAGAATTTATCGCAGAGCCCTTTGACATTTATTATGTCTTCCCGTGCCCGATCCCTTGGAGGCCGTCTAAAAATTCTCGGGATGGGAAGTACGCTGACTGGCGGCGTTGCGAGAACAAATTGGTTTGCAAACTTGCTATACCTCGCTATCTTGCTCGCAACCCTCGCAGAATAGTATGACAAGGGATCCAAAGCATGTTCTGGTGGAATGAAACCAGTTTCGATTTCTACAATAGCCTCTCCCTCACCTTTCGTGGCATACAAATCACATATGAGAATATCGTTAAGCTGCCTTTCGACGTCTACAGCATATCCGTAACGTATAAGATGTCTTGCACAGACAAGTTCCATAGCTGAATGATTAATCTTTACAATGTTTCTTTTGTAGAGTTCAATCAGTCTGAACTTTACAAAATCCATCCGCTTAATAATGTCAGCGGGCTCTCCTGTAGTCATCTTATCTGACAGAGAGGTTACATCAGCAGTAAAGCGTTCTACATCCAATTATTGATAAAGCTAATTGCGTATCCACTTACTTAAAAAGTAAATCCGCTAGAGCAACGTTAAAAGTATAGCCCAGTAAACATATTCGGTAATGACTACCATAAGCAAAATCACTGTTCTGGGTTCAGGCGTTATGGGGCATGGTATTGCCCAAGTAGCTGCAATGTCGGGTTATAGTATCGTACTTCGTGACATAGAACAGTCGTTTCTTGAAAACGCCATGAAAAAGATAAAATGGTCGCTTGGCAAGTTAGTTGAAAAGCAAAAATTATCCCAGAGTGACGCAGATTCAATTTATGGTAGGATAACTCCTGTTGTCGATTTGAAGGAAGCGCTTAAGGGAGCAGATCTGCTGGTAGAAGCTGTACCCGAAGACATGGAACTGAAGAAGAAGGTTTATTCCGACGTAGATATGTATGCCGAAGACAAGACTCTATATGCGTCCAATACAAGCACTCTCCCTATAAGTGAAATGGCTTCACTAACCAACAGGCCTTCCCAGTTTATTGGACTTCACTTTTTTAATCCTCCGCAATTGATGCCACTTGTAGAGGTAATCCCAGGTCGTCTAACTAGTAACGAAACAGTTAGCCGCTCCTTGGACCTCATTAAGAAAATTGGAAAAGTGCCAGTTCTTTGTAAAAAGGATGTTGTCGGTTTCATTGTCAATAGAATATTTATTCCACTAATACATGAAGCAGCGTACTGCCTTGATAGAGACAAAGCAGAGATGATCCAGATAGATTCAGCAGTGAAATTTAAAATGGGCTTTCCAATGGGAATTTTTGAGCTCGCAGATTACACAGGACTTGATGTTGTCTTCAAGGCAACCAAAGAAATGATTTCTCGCGATAAAAAAGTTATCAATCCTCATGCTCTTATAGAGAAGCTATATACAGAAAAGAAATTTGGACAAAAGTCTGGGAGAGGATTTTACGACTATGGCGGCCAAAATAAATATGAGAGAGTAAATTTGAGTCAGATAGAAGCGGAAAAGTACAATCCTATTGCACTGGTCTCAGTTGCTGCTAATAACGCCGCTTGGCTGCTTACAAATGAGGTCTGTGATAGCGAGGATCTTGATAAAGCCCTCCAGCTGGGAATGGGTTTGAAAAAGCCTTTGTTCATGCTAGTAAAAGAATTTGGACCTAAAGGAGTGCTACTAACCCTGGAAGATTTGGCAAGCAAATATGGTCCCTTTTATGAGCCCGATGCTTTTATTAGGAAATTGGCGACTTAGCAGATACCTATTATACCCATTCATCCCCGGAAGTAGTAAGAGTGTTAAGTTCCGTTTAACTCACCCTTGTGCAGCAGCAAAG
>JALZGI010000003.1 GCA_030861105.1 Thermoproteota archaeon | reverse complement strand
TTTTTTTTTTAATAGTTCGAACTATATCGTTCCTAAGGACCCATGAGTAAGGGGAGATTAGAGGTGGGAGATATCTAATAAACGGAGCGTAGAACGTATAATTTGGCAATACGGCTACACGACTTGTGCCAAGCGTTAATTCAATCATGGTTCTTCTTAGTTCGTAGGTAAAAGGAAAACTCCTTGTGTTTATCTCGTGTCCCTGCTGAAGGAACCTGACGGGAAACACGTAGACCCTCTTGTACATGCCCTCCAAATATGATATGATATGGACATGAGTTCTGGTTACAGGATTTAAATGTGCGAGAAAAATTGCGACGGTTTCTGATTCCATATAGTTCGACCTGCCTTCAAGGGTTCAATCCAACCAAAAGAATCAGAGAGGCCGTATTGAAACTATTCTAGTTTCGCTTTATCTCAATCTCAATGGTCGAAACATTCCTAGTCCTACCGTCTTCTGACTGGACCGTTTCAGAACCTATCCTCACTTCGCCAACTTTGTAGCCTGCGTTTTCCATTCTTTTTAAAATGATCTGGGATACGTCGACAGCTCTTCCTATGCTAAGCCCTCTTGCTTTAATGGTTACGGAAGGCTGATTGGCGAGCTGAATAAGCGTGGATGTCACGTATGCCATTAATGGTTTTTTTCCTATGTATATTGCGTCGCGCGTTCCTTCTCTTTGAACTTGTTGATTCTGTTGTGGTAGATCTGACATGACCATCATAGTCTGGTTTAGCTATTTAAATCTAAGACTCACACGACTCCTTTTGTTTTACGGGGACGTCTTTGATAAGTCTCTAGCCAAAGGATTTGAAATCCGGATCAAGCCTGATGTAAGGGACGAGCCCCTCGATAAGAGGAATTGGTTAAAGGTTGGGAGCTGGAGTCTAATGGTACATCTTAGACCGAAACTTATTCCACCAGGCAAGTAAAGAGGCAAAGAAGAGGAATGCTACAGTATAAATGCGAATCAGAATAGCGTACAGTCGAAGCTAACGTGGGCAATTAATCATATGAAAACCAGGGCGCCCGTATTCATGTCATAGACTTCGGCCAGGGTACAACAGAAGCATTAAATCTGTTCGGCAAAGTATACATGCTTCATAAGCCATTCGACATAGTTCATGATTTGCCTGTTTACTTTGCACCAGATGAGAAGAGAGCCAGGTTGGATCTCCAACCTGCCTGACTTTAGTACAACCCGAATCCCTTCTTTGTTCTCATACATGTACGCGTCCCTCACTTCGATAAAGTCTGCCAATAATGCTTCCGCCTTACTTTTGATTTCTTGTCTAGAAATGGGAAACCTTTTTCTTGTACTGTCAATTACAATGCCTATGTTCTCCGTTCCGATAGAGCTAATCTCTCTCATTTTCCCTTTATCTGGAAAATGAAGACGGATATCCATATTGTATCTCTGACCTACGAACCGCGCTAGTTCGTTGATTTTGGTGAATGCGAGGGAGGGATTTTTCTTTATGTTTGATTCTATGACCGACTTGTTTCGATCTATATTCGCTTTTAATTCTTCTATTATTGTTTCGAACACCATATTGAGATTTGTAAAAGCGTACAATATAGTCCAAGCTGACCACCCTAATCACATTACCGTTTCCCAGTAGCTGTCCGTACAAGTTCGTAGGACGTTGGATTGCAAGTCGCAGATGGTAAATGAAATTTATATTTCAGCAGGCAGCTTAGGATGCGGCTTATTAATATAGCACCTCGTCTAGCGACCATTGCTCTTAAGCCTGGAGCCAGACGATACGACTAACCTTTTTCTGATATCTAGACAAAACCCTTCAAAAAATAAATTTCGTTATCCTTTAATAGCGTTCCAGCCTGACCAATACGAGCGACAGTCGTCCAGTTTGGTCTAGGACATCAGATTGCCAATCTGGTAACCCGGGTTCAAATCCCGGCTGTCGCATAGACGTAATCTTGGCCTGTGAGGACCGGGTATCACCGTCCAGACAAGCGATCCAGTATAACTTGACAAAATTATTGCCTTCTTGCAGTGACAAGCGAATCTTGGGATCCTCCCGTAACTGGGAAAGTTGTAGATGACAAGTTTTCCAGTCTGCTGTACTAGATGAGCATCCCAACAACCCCTGTGAATTCTAAGGGGGTAGAACTTGAATAATTATGATTAATCGTCATCTCTAGGCGCTCCAAAAAAGAGTAACAAGAGCAGAAGGTTGATGTCCCTCTTCCTCGGTCAGGTAAGAACTTCCGGCTATTAATGAGGAGTCATCGCAAATAATATATTCATTTATTTAACCTAATAGTCTCATCAAAGTAGTCCTTCAAATCAATACATGTTCGCATCTTTTTGTAAACATACTCATGGGTTTTGCATAGATAAAATGGCATACTTTCATCGGATTCCATAATCGTGTAGTTACTCCTTTCCTTGACCAACTCAAGATGAATGATGTACTCCGCAGTCCGTCCGCAAATATTACATTTAAACAAATTATCTGGCCTCGAATGATAATATTTGCAGCTTTCGTCCCGAGGGCCGGTCTTTTCCACGACTGAGCAATGCCTTCCTCCCTTAAAAGAGTTTGCGAGCCGAGACCTGAGCCTAAGGTCAAAAGCAAGAAAGACACGTCAGTAGAGGTGTAGATATTCCCCTAGCGCCAGGGCTCTTTCTACCTCATCCTTACCTAGTTGATTACTTTTGTATTTGTCACCGAAATACAACAGATCTATCAGTTTATGCCTATCGACGCGTATAGGAGTAGGGTCCCTTGCTGTGCTATCATCGCCACCATAGATAACTTGTTTCACAGGACCTTTAGGTCGACCGTCGGTCTGCCTTGGGAGAGGTGATGTTCCAATACATCCAACATTAGCCGCATTGACGGAGAAATTGAGAGCTGTTTTCTTTCCTACAAAGTCGTCAAACGCCATCTCAATGCAAGAACCGTTCTTATTAAGAAGGGCTGCTTCAGTAATCCTTCCTTTATCCCTAGCGCAACTAAGTAATGCCGAGATTGCTAGTGCAACTCTGGATTTAATATCTTCAATACTCATTGATTCCTCTGCAATTTTGATAAACTCGGAAATAGGTACAGACATGAGGTTTTCTCTTAACCTTAGTCCGGGGTAAATAGATGAGATCGTCTGATCCAATGTCTGTTCATCAATAGTTCGAGACCCATTCCTTGCAGCTTGTTCTACAGCGTGATACATAACATTGATCATAGATCTAATGTTTCTGAAGTCAGGGAATTCATCGTACAGGATCTTTAGTTTCTTGCGGAGGTCCGCTTGTTCTGAGTCCTCCATGCGGTTCTCGTTTCGGCCATATACGATATATTCTATAATTATCTCACATATTTCCTCCAGAGCATTCGAACCAGCAAGATCGATTCTGTAGTTTGCTTTTTCAAGTCTGTCATAGAGCGAGGCGTTCGAATTTCTTATATCGTCGTATGTTGAGGGGGTTAGCACCACGAACAGTACAGTGGAAGGTAGGTGTAAATTGATCATAGCTTTAATGAGCTCCATAGAGGATCTATCGGCGTCAAACTCATCAATCTCAAAAACGGTAACTCTATCCAAAAACCTTTGGATAATTCTCGCCAAGGCACTTAAATTCGATAACATTTCGTCCAGATCCTTAACTTCAGGAATATTGGACAGTAATTTGTTCCCCACAATTAACTGCATTATCGAAACCTCTGTCGCGGGGAAAGTCTTGGCAAGCGCCTTTTCCAATGCTTTCTCATCGTGACCGAGTCTATTCTCTAGTATTGACCGGCTTTTATTTTCTAGACTATTCGCCGTCAATCTGTCCCAAAGGTTATACCCAAAGATTTTTTTACAATCCTTTTCATCACCCTTCTCGGCTCTCTTCAGTAAATGGTTCAATATGGCAAGCCGTAGCTTGTCAAGTTGACGTTTGTCAAATCCTCGCATCATTGCCCTGTAGAAATTGTTAATTGTTTTTGGAAGTATCTGGGATAGATCAGTGAACGAAAGTATGGCCTGGTGAGATAATTCACTGCATCCCTTAAGATGCAGTGCTAGATGTGTTTTTCCTGAACCCACGTCCTGAATTAGCGTAATGAGCCGAAATTGTCTTGCATCATACCCCTGATCTATCTTCTTCTCCATATCCTCTATACAAGAGACAACAAGTGATTTAGCTCGCCTGTGCTTTTCGCCGCCCAGAAGCTGGATATCTGAGTCCCCCGGAGTAGAAGCACTTGGAAACGGATTCGTGGCTAAACCGTATGGATACATTAGATGCACCTTATGAAACCATGAAGCAATCCTCTAATGATTATTCCTTCGCTGCCACCGGATGATAGCTCGTAGGTTTCATATTCCTTGTTTGAAATTTCTT
>JALZGI010000147.1 GCA_030861105.1 Thermoproteota archaeon | reverse complement strand
GCTTTTCTAGCTTCTCTCCATAGTGGATGTTGAATTTTCCTTTTGTCAAAGTCTACTGTTATTCTAATGCGTCCCAGTCTCATGTCAGATTTAGTTATGATGATGTATATTTGAGCAGGTACCGGATGACCTGACTCTAATGCCTCCTGTATTAAATTGCCATATCCTTCAAAAACTTTATTTCGAGATCTTTACCAGCTTGCATGCTTATCTTCTGCAATTCTATTGAATTTGACATACCTGGCTCGTTGTAGAAGTTCTTTTAGAATTCCTGAAAAGCTCTAGCCCAGTCTTTTCCTTCAGGATTTTATATTCACTATTTAGACTATCCCTTTCTTTTGTTGCAATCTGTCAGCAGCTGTTTTTGTAATTTTTATCTTTCTCAAGATCGATTGATTTTTCCCTCGAGCAATAGCATCCTTAAGAGGAGTTCGTCTTCTTTTTCTTTAGCTATTTTCTGTTGGTGTATATCCTTTTTTTCTTTCTCTTGACCTTGACGACTAATTCTTGATTGGATTACCAGCTGCATGATTTCCTGTTGTTTCTGTGCATCGGCCTTCACAAGTTTCAAGTATTCATGGTAAGGACGCCTATCGTGTTTAAACCATCCTGGTTTTTGAGGATGTGGAATCCATGCTTCTTTTCTAAGGAGGTTTTGCGAGTTTAATCCTAGTTTAAGTTCTGGAGAGAATAACACCTGTCGTAACTCTTCTATTGTTGGTCGCGGATCCAAATTGAGAAACCTGGTAACTACTTTGCGATCCAAGTAATCGTCTACAGAAAACGCACTTGGCTCTGGTAACGCATCAGTAAGACGCCACACTGAGACATGATATACACTGTATAGATTTTGGACTCGTCTTCTCAAGCCTACTTCTTTAGGACTCATATTATTCCCTGTATTCCAGTTAGGCCTTTTACACCTAGCACATTTTTTCGGGATAGGCCCATCCTTTCCATTGACCCTGTTAATCCACTTATAGTTACAGTGGATGCATTGGTATTCTGAGACTTCTATTCTTTGTATTGGCATCTCCGATGTATAATCATCTATACTACTAGTAATATGATTAATACATGTTACCATTGGTAACGCTATAGATGTTAGCATCTGGGCTAAAACATTTATAAACAAAGAAACTTTATGCTTCGCAAAACCCCACCTTGCTGAAAATAATTTTTAGTTTGGAAAATAACAACACCCTTCAAAATAGGATGGGGTGACTTAGCTTCTGCTGACGGTGACCATTCTGTACTTATTTGATTAGGAGACATTCTGAGCTCACTTGTTAGCTGTTTGTAGGTGTGGTTTATTATTATAATAAAGGGCTAAAACCATCTTCTCTTTTTCTTCTCTACTTAATACCACCATTTTTCTGCCTGGTAAATAATACTCCTTTATAGCAGCTTATCAATTGCTATTGGTTGATATCTTATTCTACGAAGTTGGTACCCTAGGATATGAAGGTTTTACCTCTAGTATCGACTGTTACACCGGTTAATTCCAAAGCTATAATTGAGCACAAAATCTTATCTGTAAAGAAGGAATAATTTTTTGTTAATTTAGCATAGGGCACATTAAACTCCCATAACATACGTATCGTCATATACCTGAAGTTACTACCGATCCATCAAGTCGTAGATGCGGTTATAATTAGGGAGTTACACTGTGATTAAAACTTTTTCTGATATCTTGTTGTCTCTACTGTTTGCGGTCCCTTATTCTTTAGTAGTTTTAGTAGTTAAAAGATCTCACAGTTACCAGCTGTAACGTCTCCTTTCGCAGGATTAAAGTCTATAATCACATCAAGACCCTCTCCACAGTCAAAATAATTTGCACCAGAGTTATCTCCTCCTTTCAAGACATCATTTCCAATGTCCCCAAACATATGGTTGTTTCCCCTTCCCCCCACGATAAGATCATCGTCAAAACCTCCAAAAAGCTGGTCATCGCCACCTTCTCCAAATATCTGATCATTACCTGGGCCTGCTTCAACTGTATCTCCGCCAGCTCCACCATACACTCTATCGATGCCAAGATCTGCAAATATAATGTCCCCTACTTTTTTGCCCCATATTTGGTCATTTACAGTACTTCCCTGTATAAAGTCCTCATGATTAGTGCCGACTATGAGCCCCTGTCCTTGTATAAGATTTTTGCTATTTTCGCATTTAACACAAAGATCCTTCGCAGGTAATCCGTTTGCAAGCGGGGGAATTTTGTGGTCGTTTTTATCATCATGATCATCATCACCAGCCCAAGCTACTTTAATTGATGGGAACAAAGTCCAAGATTCATCTGCGGCGTATGGGAAGGATGACCATCCTGATAATAGTAATAATGATAACATTACCGTAGCAGCTATAATGACTAAAAGAAGTAGTGCACGGTATTTTATCGCGAAAGGATGCTCCAACACGACATCAGATTGTACCGCTGTTCAAATATGCAGTTCGACATAATAC
>JALZGI010000574.1 GCA_030861105.1 Thermoproteota archaeon | reverse complement strand
TGGTAATGCGTTTGATATTTTCATATTCGGCTAATACGTATTTTCCTTTTCCAATTTTGGGAGCCAGTTCGCTACGTATTTTCCAGCCATCTAAAGCTAACTTGAGGGATTTTTTACTTTCCTCTGGAGAGAGCAAGTTCTCTATCCCTTGGCGATGATCAGAATACCTAATCTTGCCGTTAATATCAAATATGGTAACGAAGCGAATATTCTCATCAATATTCATAATGTCTTCGTAAATCTTTCTATAATCCATCCAGGTATGATGGTGAAACATCTTCTTTTGGTGATCCTGTACCTTGCACCTGTCAGAACAATAGAAGTTTCCGCAGCAAAAGCATTCTACTGTGTAATCCTGAGATTTAGTTCCGCAGACTACACAAGTCGTGCTCATATCCATGTAAATAATTACGTAAAACTATCATAAAAAGGTGCTTTCTTAGGCGATATTGCACAATTCTATCTATATATTCAAGAAACTATCTGTTCTCATCGAAAATCTCTATTACTCAGATCCAGAAATGTGACACGTCCTTTGGATTTGGCTCATCGATTAGCCTTTTCATCATTTCCTCAAGCCCTAATGAGAGAATCCCACTTGAGAAGATATACTCATATCACACCTTATACCTATTATGTTGGCTTTACTAGTCATCTTTTCAATTTCTTCTACTACTGACCTAACATTACTACTAGTCCTAGAATAAGCACTACATTCTCTCCCTTTCTTGCTAACAGGACCGCTGTTTCCTTTCTATACCTCTCCCACTCCCTGTAACAATTGCTGTCGTCCTTCTCTCTTCTTGTCTCATTTAATGTTGCCCTAACTCCACATCGTTCTGAGGTTAGTTGCAGAGGCTTTTGCATCATTACTGTTTGTGAAAACCTCTAAAGTTATTGTTCTATCATATTCAATATTCTTTGGTTCTTAAATTGCTCTTTGATGATCAATTAAATCAGCACCTATTGGTAGATGTTCATCTTTATTCCCATGATTATCATGCCAATGGATATGGATTATCTTATACTTTGAAAGACTTCTTCCTCCTGAAGAAAAGTGGTAAGTTATCATCATTGCTTGTTTTTAATATAAATTCACTCCTTTTATTATCAGGGTTAGCGTAAGACTGGTTGACTGAGTTTTATGTTAGTCAATAGTCAAGAAATAGGTAGAGTAAAACTAAATGTGGCACCTTTTCCGTCAATGTTGTTTTCTGCCCAAATTTTACCTCCATGAGACTCTACGATACTTTTGGAGATATACAGACCCAAACCTGTACCTTTGAAGGATTTTGAACTAAATTTTGTAAACAACCGAGGCATTATATCAGGATCGATACCACTGCCAGTATCTTTTATGCTGACTATAACCCAACTATCATTCTCCTTCCTTCTTATTTTAATAGACACACTTCCCCCTTCTTTAGTGAACTTAATAGCATTATCTACGAGATTGGAAATAACTTGAGTAATTCGATATCTGTCTGCATATACGGCAATATCATTATTATCTTCAGTAGGACTATAATTTAGGTTGATCTTACCATCGCTTCTGATTTCATATCTATACTCTTCAACAATACTATATACAAGATCATTTAAAATGAACTTTTCTTTGTTCAATCTTAATGACTGGCTATCTATTCTTGTCACATCGAGTATATCTTCTGTGAGTCGCTGTAATCGTTTTGCATTTCTGTTAATTGTATTAAGAATCCCATAATATTGTTCAATGTTTCCATCTCTAGTGAGAAGAATGTCAGATAATCCAAGTATTGGTTGTATTGGAGTTCGAAGTTCATGTGCTGCTACATTAATGAATTCCTTTTGCACCTTATCACTCACTTTTAGTTTTTCATTTGCTTCTGTAAGCTGTTTATTTGCTTCTTCCAATTGTTCATTTAACTCGCTTTGTTTCCAAAAACTTTCAAATATAGAAATGTATGATGAAACAATTGACTTACTATTAGAATAGGTAGTCAAACCTGCTGCGTTGTAAGAATTATCTCCCGTATCTTCTTTCAATTCTACAATAACACATTCTTTTTTATCAACTAATACTATGCTAATTCTGGTCTGTAGACTCCTGACAATAGTTCTAATATCAATATGAGGGTATCTCGACTTTGCTTTCTTTATTGTTGTTGATGTAATATCTGCATCTGCAGGAATTAGCACCCTTACCCTTGCGTTATGCTCTTCTGATACATTCTTTAATAATTCTAACCCCCCCATTTCCATCTGACGACGAACAGCATTCACCGAGGCAAACATTATCAATACCTCTTCTTTTGCTGACTGTATGATACTCCAAGCACGTCTTATTCCTTCTTTTGGATTTGAAATAATCTCAATATTAGCTTGGTCAACCCCTTCTTCAATATCTCTTATTTTATCTGTAGCATCTATTCCATCTTTCCATAACTCTTCGAAAATAGAAGCAAAGTGATTAATGTAAGCTGCTTCGTTACTAACTAATAGACTGTGAGCTATTTCACTGCCTTCCATCTTCTCTATTGTGGCCATCATCTCTTTATCAGAAACAGCAAAATCGATTGGCGGCATATTTTTTACATGTCTTATCTGCACATCTATATGAGAAATTGTCTAACTAGATCTACACTATCAATATCTGTAATAGAAGTAACCCATCTTATGCCCTTGTGTTCTCCTTTTCTGTATTTGTTCAACATAACCTTTTCGTACGAGTCAAAGTAGTTGTTATAGACTAACCGCATACCGCTAAACTTTGAACAAACTAGAAGCTCTGTAGAGCTCTCCAAAATGTCTTTTCCTTTCTTTAAGATTTCGTCAACATTTTGTAATACTTTAATTTCTCTTAATACTGAAGATAGATATTGTTTCATGTCATGATCTGTAAGGGATAGTTGTACCCCAGTCTGATTTATCATGTTGGCCGCTTGGTCTTTTGCCATCTCTATTACCTTTTTTTCTATTTTCTCCTCCATCTGTCCTGATCCCTTACCAACCAGTAGTTTTGATTCATCTAGGGCAGATTTTCTAATTGTCTGGCGTAACTTTATATCTCCGGACATAGAAATCGCTGAAGAATAAATACCCATTAGTATCAAATAGGATGATAATCCTACAAATGATACACTGGCTAGTCCAAGTGGTGGGTAGGAGGCTAGCATCACACTACCATTAATTGCAAGTTCAAAAAGAGCAAATCCAGATCCAGCAATAATCATGTAATCTTTCAGCGCACTACTATAGCTGAGACTCCTTGCTATCATCCAAAAGGGGAGGCCAAATAATATACCGCTGAATAATGGAGGCAGTGTATATCCTAAAGCATCTACCACTATTATTTCAATAATCGAGTTCTTATCATGATTATCAGAAGATATACTCATTACAAATGGCGTTATAATAATAAATATACTTAGAAAAGATGCTATCGGGATAGTGATGATAATCCAGAATTTGACTCTACCTAACTTTTTAGAATAAGTATGTAAAAGCATGGCTGAGCTACCCCACAACAACAAAAAGCCCATAATTTGAGATATAACAAAGACAGTCTGTACTTTCCCTAATATTGTAGATAGATCAAATTTTCTGATATCCGGTCCATGACCAACTTCTTCTTGTTCTGATGTAGATTCTAACGACGATGAGTTTACTATCTTATCCGGCATTCCCAATAATATAATAGTAAAAAAAATGATTGCAGATATAATACTGATACTAGTAATTATAAATGATATACTGTATGACAAAACTACAAAATTTTTATTTGATCTGTACCAAAAGAAGAACTCAAATGCAAGTATTACCATTATGATACTGGCCACTGCATAGCTAATTGACAGATTCCAAATTAACATGGAAGTATAATAGAATGAGTTCAGAAACATTTGCAAAATAACAGATACAATAATGGCTGTCAGAATATATTGTACAATTGTTACGATTGTACTCAGTTTATTGAAATGTGGCGACTTTCTTCTAATCTCTCTACTTCTCTGCTTCACAAATTCTAAAACGAGATACTGTCCTACTGCATATACAATTACTATAGCAATAAAGGCGGAAAAGCCCCAGCTGGTGGATACTCTTACTATATCAGAAATGTTGCCAAGTGATGTATCTATTATTAACGAAGAAGCTATAATTGAGATGATGACAAAAAATTTCCTAGTGCTGTATCCTGCAAGAGATTCATGCAAGAGATTAACCATTCTATTTGTAATTGATAGATTCAGTGCATATCATTTGTTAATAATCCCAGTATTTGGGACAGTTATTAAGAAGAGAGTGGGTAGCATTAACAGTAGTTAACGTTACTGTGGTATTTATTCACATACCTCTAATCCATAATGACAACGGTTAATAATTAGCATTTGATAGACGTTTCAATAAAGCCGCAGGAGATGAAACAACACGGCATCGAGATACCAGAGTTGCTTCTCGGCGTGACCTCCTGCGGCTTAAATATAATTTATTTAAAAGGTACAAAAGATTTCTGGGACAATATTATATAACATTTCAGCAAGATCCGTTTTTGACTAGTATTATATCATATAATTCAGATCGTACTACAGGGACCAACTGACCATGACAAGATCAACCCGCAGGAAGGTCCTAGATTCAGCGTTTTCTATCTAACCCACCCGATCGTTGAGTCTCCTGCGGTTATCTCTTTACTTAATTACCAGCTAATCAGTAGTAGGTATACTATAACTTATTTCCCTCTAGCAGTTTCTCTTAATGGAAGTGACAACAAAGGAGTACCGGGGGAGACAGGAAATAATTACAATGATGCTAAAGACTATCATTGATAGTCAAGATGAAGGTGCCACTAAGACATCGATCATGTACAAATCATTTCTTTCTTATGCGCAACTAAAAGAATATCTTTCATTTCTTCTGGAAAAGGGTCTTGTTGAACAAATCCCTAAACAAACAAAGGATGGCAACAGCAGTCAGAAAAATGTATACAAAATAACAGGAAGAGGCCTTCGACTGTTAGAGATTTCTAAAGAGATTGAAAAATTAGTGGGTCTAGATTGAGTTTCAAAACGAGTTATCACGGCTTGTGCCAAGACTGTAAATAATAATTTTACAACCGTAATGCGGCTGTGTCAGTGTCCTAGAT
>JALZGI010000570.1 GCA_030861105.1 Thermoproteota archaeon | reverse complement strand
TCTCAGACTCTCCATATCTTCGTCACTCTTCTGAAAAATATTTTTGGGCATAGCATAGCTTGCAACCCGGCTCAGATTTGGAAATTTAAATTGCAGATAGTTTATTATTCGTAAGAGTTTATCTGTTGGCAGGTTTAAGGCATCACCGTCTGCCAGAAAGACTCTTGTCGCTTCGGGAAACTCATTGGCTAAAATGTCAATCTCAGCCTTTAAGTCATCCCACGGTCGTTCTTGGTATTCTTTTGTTCTATACATATTACAAAATGAGCACCTGTTAAAGGAACAACCAAGGGTAACTTGTAGTATTAGGGAATTGGCCTCAGAGGGAGGTCTATAGAGCGGATAATTGTAATTTATATCCATATCCAAATCGGTCCTATAATGTTCAATTATATATTTAAGGCTATAAAAAGCTGAAAAGGCTCTACCTGATGGCGTATCGCGAGACACGCCGATCATGCAGAAAACAGTTGATCAAAAGCAAACCTGTAGAGGGTCGGTTCGTCGCGAGATCCTCATAGTTTGTAACTCGGTCTGGAGCAGCATAATATTACCTCATCCCCTACCTGTCACAGGCATTTAAGCTATTAATACGTAAGGCTTAGAAGTTTCATCCGATATGACCTGTTCAGGCATAGACTCGAACAGACCTGTTGCTGGCTCTCACGTCTCCAGCAAGTTTAACATGGAAAAGCAAATACGATGACATCGAGGAACACTGGGCAGCGAAAAATTGAAATGGTTAGAATAATTTTCTAGTTGCAACCTTCCATTTTCTGAATATAATAACCTCTTGACTCGATGTCTCTTTGCACCATAGGAGGTGCCTCTTGCACGTGGCAGAATTGGCACTCCTCTTGAGTCATTTTTTGACCCTCTTGACCTACACTGGCTAGGTATTCTTTTCCGTACTCGATTGCCTTCTCGTGCGGGGTATTCGCCTCGACTACTACGTCAAAGTGCATAATCTTGCCGTCTTTCCTCTTCACATAAGTATCGTAAACTGCACATTCCATAAGGTACAAAATGAAGAAAGGATATATAATTATTTAAATTCATAACAAAAACTTCCAAAATTCCTAAACCATACAATACTTATGAGGGGCTAATCAACTTGCTTAGGATAGATGCAATTAACGTTAGAAGAGCAGAATGGCTTGGATGGCCGTTACGGCTCGACCTTGGCCGCCGCATACAAAATCTTGGTCGCTATAGGGGAAGCAACGGAGGCTAATAGACTCATAGATATCCAGTGGGCCCATCTATCGGGAGTCAATTATAATACCATAGGTGATGCAGGTGTCCAGTTTCTGGAAGACTTTAGCAGAGAAGCCAGGGTGAAGGTCAAAACTACCATAAATCCCATGGGGTTTGATAGAATGGTGTCCCATGGGCTCCCGCAGAACTTTGTAACCAAGCAGACATCAATAGTTAATTCTTACCAGAGAATGGGTGTCACCCCCTCGTTTACTTGTATTCCATACGAACTTTTTTGGGTCCCCAAGAACAGCTATGTGAGTTTTGCCGAAAGTAATGCGGCCATTTTTTCAAACTCTGTGCTGAATCTCCTAACTAATAAAGAGAGTGCCCTTAGTGCACTTGCAAGTTCTATTACGGGTAAGGCCCCATATTCAGGCCTGAGAGTAGAGGAACAAAGGCAAGCCAATATATCCATTAGACCATACCTTCAGCCTAAAACAGAGTTGGATTGGGGGCTTCTGGGTTATTTTGCAGGGAAGACGGTTGGCGAAGATTGCATTGATTTTGATGGTATTGTTCAGCCAGGTTTGTTGAGTATAAAATCCCTCTCAGCAGCGATGGGGACATCAGGTTCTTGTGGGATGTTCACTGTGGGGCGGAATAAGGAAAGCGAACTGATTGACTATGAACCGAACGATGCCATGTCTGCAAAGGATGAACTTAATTCCGCTGAGGAAGGAGATCTTATCGTCCTTGGAAGTCCACAGCTTGGCCTTAATGACCTCAACTATTTGGCAGAACTTTTAAATGATAAAAAATTTACCAAGGAATGCATGATTTTCTGCGCAAGGGAAGCGCATAGTATTGCATCTACCACGGGAGTTATCAATAGACTCGAGAAATCCGGATGTACATTTTTGTGTGATTCCTGCAGCTGTCTCACTCCTTTAGTAGACAGGAAAGAAACAGAATCAGCTATAACTAACAGCATTAAGGCCGCGTATTACCTAAACCATTTCAACAATGTAAAAGTTTGCCTTAAGGACCTTAAGACAATTGTTGACGAATATTCGGATTAGGGGGTCCTGAGCTTTTCAAATCAGTACGTCAAATGCAGAAGGATTGTAGGGGGAATTGGCAAGGGTCAGTCACTCGTGACTAAGCAGCCGATCAACTTTCTGACAATGATAGATCCTGAGGTGGGAAGGGTCCAAGATCCATTACATGATCTATATGGTAACTATCTTAGAGCAAGAGTCCTTATTTTTCCAAACGCAGTTGGAAGCAGTGTTGGAGCATATGTCTTGTATTCCTTAAAGATAAAGGGACTTGCTCCCTCGGCAATAATCTGCGTGAACAGGACCGACACAATTACTGCATCTGCATGTGCAATATCATCTATTCCAGCCGTGGATATATCAAAAGATCAACCCCAATTATTCCAATTTCTTGAGTCAGGTACGGAGGTTACCGTGGATGCAAGCAACTGTTGCATAAAAGTTAAGAAAAGAAATTAATTTGCGAATGAACTCATCTGTACAGAGCATGGCTATTGACGGGCAAACTGACCGCATGTTCTATGCGGAATGAGGATGAAAGTCCATGCACAGAAAGTGCCAGCCGAAGTTCATAAGATAGAGTTATTTTATCAATGGGGGTTTACTCGAGATTCTCATAAAGCCAAGTAAGAATGTCTTCTGCCGGATCGCTTATAGAAAGCAGGGGAATTACCTCTCTCTTGTCCCATTTACGAACTCGATAAAGTTCTCTTTGGCCTTCGAATATGCCATTTGCACGGGAGGATGTTTAAAGCAATACGCAGAAATGCTCTCGATCGGACCTGCGACTCCCCGATCAATAGCCAGTCTTACGCCCCTGATTGCATCAATCATGACGCCCGCGCTGTTGTAAGCATCTACTACTCGCAGCTTCAGATCGAGCTCTATTGGAATATTTCCAAATGACCTGCCTTTTATGTACACATAGCAAACTTTGTCATTTCGCAGAAAACCAACATAGTCAGATGGTCCTATTCTCATGGGAACCGGGTAGGGTGACATAGCCTCTACTGCACTGGTCTTGCTTATTCGCTTGTCTTCTAATCTTTCTTCATCAAGCATATTGTAAAAGTCCATATCACCACCTATGTTTAGTTGATAGGTCTGGTCGACCTTGATTCCTCTGTCAACGAACAGCTTTACTAGAGTCTTGTGGACAACGGTCGCACCGAGTTGGCTCATCACGTCATCTCCTGCACAGGCAATGTTCCGACTTTGGAATGCCTGTTGCCATTTGGGTGTGGAAGCAATGAAAACTGGGATCGCATTTATAAATCCAACCTGAGCCTCCAAACATTTTTCAGCATAATATTTTGTGGCCAACCTGCTGCCTACTGGTAAATAGTTCAGCAAAATATCGGTCTTCGTATCTTTCAGTTCATCTACAACATTCACAGGACGTTGATCAGATATTTTGATCCTTTCGCTAAGGTGTCTTCCGACACCATCTAATGCTTCTGCTCTTTTCACTCGAACTTCAAGAGTTTCGATGTCTGAAATTTTCAGGGTATTGTTGGGTGAGGAAAATATTGCTTCTGAGAGGTCCTTGTTCACTTTGGAATCAGCCACGTCAAAAGCAGCGACAAACTCTATATCCCCGGGTTCAAAGCCGCCTAGATTGTAGGCCGTAAGACCTATTGAATCGTTCCTATTTGTATCATAATATTTTGTGCCCTGAACCAGTGCAGAGGCACAATTTCCCACCCCTGCTATGGCTACTCGTATTTTTTTTGACATAAAAGACTATATCAGACCTTATTTAATATATTATTAATATAGGTATCCTCCCGCCCAGAAGCATTCATTAGGTTGCACATTCTCTGATCAATCTTAGCCTATGCGAACTGGCAGACTAAACAAGGGAAATTGGCCTCTTGTTGTCAAAGCATGTACCTACCTACAACTATCGTGTACGGGTGGCCTTATCATAGAAGTGAATCAGCTTCCGACAAAGAACTTACCCTGAGCGGCCAAAGGAAATTTTTATTCCAGGGTTGCCGGAAAAGTATACCTGACTTTGGTGAAACCAGGTCAACCAAATTACTTGGCGCATCATCGATTATAATGTCAAAAAGATACTCTGATTTTGGTAGGTCATCGTACACGAACAGCAAATCATCACAGAAAATGTCGTACAGGTCAAGCCATTTTGATACAAAAGGGACGGTTAATCTCTCCCTCTTCGTTAAAATTGATATCCTGTAACCCTTTCTGTGAATATTTCTAGTAACCTCTTTTAATTTTCGCTCTGTTGGAGGAATTTCTGTCCATCGGTACTTCCAAATAAAATTGAATATGTCCGAAATTTCCGATGGAGAAATTGGCAGGACAGTTGAAATATCCCAGCAAGAAATTTCTGATTTTGTAACTTGAGTTCCCATTCTAATGTTATACTCATCTGTCCATATAATCATCGTATCCGCAAGAACAGAATCAACATCAATAGCAAGAATCTTAGATGGCCCTATCCCCGAAACCTCACAATCTGTCTTATATTAGATAAATTTATACTTTGTAACTAAGTGCTTGGTTTTAGAACCGCGGGCTTTACTTCGGTTCTTCCCCCAGCCCCGTATTTTGCTGGATTGTGTTGATTGGCCATGTGAAGGATACTCTATGACTCTGTGATTGACTGCTCATGCGCTAACTCGCTTCCCTAATAAGAAAGATAGAGTGATCTCCACCTCCATGGAAAACGAATTAGTTGGGTATGGGCCGAAAGGGAGTTGAACCCTCGACCTTTCGATTATCAGTCGAACGCTCCACCAAGCTGAGCTATCGGCCCTAAAATTATTAATGTTAAAAATGGGACCTATTTAATCTAACGGCAAACCAAGAAAAGAAAGAATCAATGCAAAAAGTCAGAGCATATGAGGCAGATGTGCTGAAAGAAGCGGGTTAATCATCACCTTCTCTTGCCACCGAGTATTAGGTACCAAATTAGCATTCCGTCTGCCATTGCCGTGCATAATATATTAGATGCTCTATTAACTAGTAACCGTGTAGGTTCTGGTCCGGCCATGCCAAAGATAATTCGAAATGTCGCCATAATAACCAAAATAAATAGTGACGAAGCGTATAGGACAGCAAGAGAGGTTAGTAAGCTGCTTATCGAAAGAAAGGTGAACGTCTATTCGGTCGATCCACTGAAAGGTGATAACATGACTGCAATCACCTCACAGTCTGCAGGGGACCATGACCTTGATTTAATCCTTGCAATCGGGGGCGATGGAACAACCCTAAAGGCATTTAGAATACCACCGTTTCGTATACCAGTATTGAGCGTTAACATCGGAGGACACAAAGGAATCCTGTCTGAGCTGGAGAGCGGGTCGGTTGAATATATTGTTCAATCAATTCTTTCAGGCACTCATTTTTATGATTGTCGGATGCGAATGGAGGCTTTGATAGAGGAAATAAGGACTCCACCAGTGCTCAATGATATTGTGTTGACAAGGGTGAGCTTGACAAGGACTCCGCTATTATCGATTAATATCCTGGGAGAAATAGTTGAAGAGAAAATGGATGGAATAATTATATCCACTCCGACAGGTTCTACTGGCCATTCATTTTCGCTTGGCGGGCCTGTAATTCAAGAAAGCTTGCATTGCATGATGTTAAGCCCAATTGCGTCCATAAGCAGGTTCCCTACTGTCGTGCTTCCAGTCGAGGACATTAAGATTAGTAGCTCACAGGAGAGCATACTGATACTTGATGGCCAGGTGACACATACAATACCAGCAGGGCAAGAAATAACAATTTCCCGTTCCCCCATCGACGCATGTTTCCTAAGAATTAAAAAAAAAGGGGCTAGGCAACTTGAAAAACTCGGATTTAGATGAATATGTTCTTGATGCTAACGCATTTTACGCCGGCCTTCCTTTCACGGCTTTTGCGAGATCCTATACTACGACTCTGATAATCAACGAGGTTCGGCACCTGAAGAGCTCCTATTCTCCAATGGAAGCCCTTCTGGAAGCCGACAAGTTAAGGGTGGTGGATCCTAATGAAAAATCTATCAAGACAGTAAAAAGAGTTATAGCACGTTCAGGAGATTACTTAAAGCTTTCCGCAGCAGATACCTCTGTTATTGCGCTTGCATATCAGCTGGGAATAACACTGATATCAGATGATTTTGCAGTAGAAAACGCAGCCATGCTGCTTGGAATTTCGATACAGGCTTTGAGCACAGAGGGTATCAGACACGTTCGGAAGTGGATTTCGTATTGTTATTCCTGTGGAAGGGCTTACGGACCTAAGACGCGTGAATGCTTACTCTGTGGAAATAGGCTAAAGCGCAGATTCAAGAGGTTATACAATGTATGACTGCGGAGTCATTAGGATATGCATTAGGATTGCTGTCAAAAGCTAAGATTACTTGAAGAGGAGGAATTACGCAAGGATTAATTGTAGAGCTTAAAATCTAGTACACCGTAATTGTCGGAGGTAATTCACTTAGATACTGGCCTGATAAGGAAAATTATGGTTCCAAGGTTAAGCCATTCTAAGAAAGGAGACAATGGAACAGTCCTTGTCGTTGGGGGAAGCCGGATATACCACGGAGCGCCAATCCTTGCGTCGATGGCAGCGATGAGAGCTGGCGCCGACCTGGTCTACACTGCTGTGCCAAAGTCAAACACACTACCAACTAGAGCGTTATCTCCCAACGCAATTGTTCTCCCGTTGCCAGACGACAAACTGACAGTAGGAGGTGCAAATCGATTGGGAAGGGCACTCCCCAAGAAGCCAGATTCGGCAGCAATAGGGATGGGGATGACTATTTCCAAGCCGGAAGCATTAAAGTGTCTTTTACAAAGGCTGGTCGAAAAGAACACAAAAATAGTCCTAGACGCATCAGCTCTAATCCCTGCGATATTGGACGACATATCGGGCTCCCACTCTGTTGTCACACCGCACCCCGGAGAATACAGGAGGATGTTCGGAGAAGATCCAGGTAAAGAAGAATCAGAACAAGTTGCAAATACTCAAAAAATGGCTCGAAGGTATCAAATAACAATAGTGCTAAAAGGGCCGACAAATATTGTCTGTGATGAAAACAAATTGTCTGTCATCAAGAGAAGTACTCCAGGTATGACGGTGGGCGGAACTGGCGATATATTATCTGGGATAGTAGCGACTTTCCTTAGTAAAATGAGCTCCTTCAACGCCTGCATTCTCGGGGTATACTTCAACGGGCTAGCTGCGTCTTTGGCTAGCAGAAGGTTGGGATTGCATATGGTAGCAACTGATATTATAGATGAGTTACCGAATGCGATAAAGGACTTTGACATAATACAG
>JALZGI010000505.1 GCA_030861105.1 Thermoproteota archaeon | reverse complement strand
GTCCAGTCCTATGGTGGGTTCGTCCAGAAAAAGAAGCTGAGCATCTACCGCCATGGCCATGGCTACAAGTATTTTTTGTTTCATTCCCCCAGACAGGTTCATAGCAGGTCGATCCTTTGCTTCGTAGAGGTCGAGCTTTTGCAATATAGTCTCTGTTTTTTCCCTTGCTGTCTGTTTCTTCTCTCCTCTTATCTGTAACCAGTTGTACACATGATCCCAGGGGGTAAGCGCTCTTAGTGGCCTTCCCTCTTGAGGGACTATCGAGATTAGTTTCCTTACCTTATCAGCTTCGTTTATTACATCGTAGCCTAGGACCTTTATTTTGCCTTGCGTAGGCATTAGTTGAGTAGCACATATTCTAACAAATGTCGTCTTGCCGGCACCGTTCCTTCCCAGAAGAGTGTATATTTGACCGCTTTCAGCGGCTAACGAAACGTTATCCAGGGCGGTCTGACTTAGACCCTTGTACTTTTTTGAAACGCCTTCCGCAGATATTGCCAGCATGAATTATGCATATATCCCCGCGCACTTACAATAAAAAGTATGATGACGTTTTCGGGAGACCGCAAAAACCCAGATTAAGTGCAAGACAAGGTTATTATAAGGTCTAAAGGTGTCTTACTTTCCTCTGCACGATGGATCAGAGTGGCTTATGCCCTTAATTACATCATAGAAGTAAATAGAACATTTAATCTCAAACAAAATTGGTTAGGTTGGTACTTTCGTTTCTATCTTCACTAAGTGTGATTGTCACAATACGAAAAATAGTTTAAACACAAATTTCGATAATGATAGACATACATGATGTTATTTACTTGTATCCACTTACTGTTATCGACATGTCATATATAATTTAAAATAAAAACCTCTTCAGAGCATGAGGTCAGGTCTATCTTCAAATACCTGTATAATTATTTTCGCGATCATGACGATATTCTGTGGTGCATTTACAGCTTATCATTCTCCCGAAAGCCAATTTGTTAATGCGCAGATACAGCATTCAAACGGCACACAATCTTTGCTAGCACAAAATTTGACGGAGCCTATGGGAGTAAAAATCAATTCACCTGTAGCAGGACAAGAAGTGCCCGTAGGAATGCTCAATATTTCAGGAACCTCCACTGATAACGTGGCTAAGGATTGTCACGTATTCGTAGATGTGAATGATGTGAAACCTCTTCAAAAGACCAGAGCGGTAGGACCAGGTGGCGAAAACGACTATTCTAACTGGACATTTACATACACCGATGATTATCATCTCATATCGGAGGGACCAAATGAATTGACGGCTAAACTCTCATGCAGCGAAAATCCGGAAAACAATTCAGGTATTGGCAGCGCTCTTATAAGCAATTCTTCTAACGGAAGATCAAAGTGGTACAGCATAAATGTCACTGGAATTGCCCTTCCTTCTTCAGTGGAGGGAGATCAAACCGGAAACCAGAGCCAGATCCAATCTGCAAACGATTCTAAACAAAATGCGACGATATCAGAAAAGCCGCAAGATAATCCATCAGATTCAGTCCCAGAACCAATGCCTCCCAACAGTATCAACAAGCAAGAGATTGCCGCTATTCCCGAGGAGGAATTGTCGGCTCCGGAGGAAGAAGGCTCAAGCCATCAAATTCTGCAATCAAATGATAAGTCTTCTGAAGAAGAAGTAGAAGTAGAAGGAGTAGATGTAGAAAAAGTAGAAGAAGTAGAAGAAGAACTAGATAGTTCTCAAATCCTAACGGAGTCGGATAATATTAATGAAGAAAGCGAACATGTGGCGACGGATACTGTCTCGCCTCATGGCCCCTCCACAGTCGGTTCTCCCAATCATTATTACGGCCCACAGCCATTCGAATCTAGTGACCGAGAAGAATTTCAGCAACCAGCTCCAATGTCTGATCTACCAAAACCAAATCCGGATGATGCTGGAACTCAACTTAGAGAAGAAGTTCAGGACATAGATGCAGATGATGCAGACTATTGGCTGGTACCTACTGAGGAGCAAACCAGTCAAGAAGAAGACGATCAAGAATATCGTGTTGAGGAGAAACATTCCGCAAACGAAATGTTTGAAATGATAACAGAGGGTGTTGAGGAACAACCTGATACAGATAAGACTGGTGCAGACATAACGAAACCTGCACAGAATATCCACGACCAGGATCCGGAGGATAAAATGGCTGAAGAAATTTCATTGATGCAATCGTATACTAGGGATATTGAAAGCGCTTTGGAATAATCTCTAGTTAATCAGGAGCTCCGGGGAAAAAAATGGCACTGAAGGTAGCACTCTTCTTGAACCATTTCTGAAATTGTTGCATAACGAGAAATCGTCTACTTGCAGGAGCCTGCTTAACACATCGAAGTAAAAGTCAGGCCAACCGAACAAATTTATCCTTTATAAGCTCTAGTTTACCATAATACGTATTGACTAAGTGCCAAATTTGCAGCTCTTATTTCGGTAATCTCAAATGTTCCTATTGTCAAAGGTTTGTGTGTTCCTCCTGTATTAGCGATAACAAAATAAAATGCATAAAGTGTAATGCGCTAAAAAAGTCTCCCTCAAATTTTCTCAGATCGAATATTCGCTATATATTGCTATTCGTTGCGCTCTGGTTTTTCGTCTCCGGGCTGTATCCTTTTCCCTATCTTCTAGCCATAGGTGTCCCCCTCGACTTTAGAGTCATGCAACCTGTATTAATTGCAACCGGAATCATGATGATTCCTTTTGTATTCATGATGTTTGCCTGGAAAAGGCGACCGCCTCCCACTTGAATAGAGCCATATGCTTTACATACAATACGCTAACCTGAACAAAAAAGGTAAAGATAGGAGATGAGACGCTGTGCTTAGTGCTTTGCGACATTGCTGCTAAATGTGTTTATGAGAAGATATATTTAGTCAAAAGCCATTAGAAATATAACATACGTTTCGGTTTTACTCTGCATGAAAGCAAGTAGGGAATATCTTACTTTCAATACGGAATGTCGACGCGCTTTTATCAATATCACTCCTGCAATTAGAAAGATAATTGAAAAAAGTACAATAAAGGAAGGTATATGCCTCGTCAACGCTATGCATATTACTGCAAGTGTTTTTATCAATGATGACGAGCCAGGCTTGCACGCAGACTATGATGACTGGTTAGAAAGGCTTGCCCCTCATGCACCAACCAACCAATACCGACATAACGAAACAGGAGAGGATAATGCGGACGCGCATTTAAAGCGTCAGATTATGGGACGCGAGGTGGTAGTTGCTATTACTGATGGAAAAATTGATTTCGGACCCTGGGAACAAATTTTTTACGGAGAGTTTGATGGGCGGAGGAGCAAAAAAGTATTGGTAAAAGTAATCGGTGAGTAGTGACAGCGATAGTCCGAATATGATTCCTAATTTTTTCATAAGCCGGACATAAGCAACAAAATAAATTGGGATGTTATTTAAGCAGTATTACGGTCGCGGACAGTCATTTGATCCAGTGATAGCTCGAGTTGTTAGAAGTCAAAACACTATCAGTTCGGTTTCTCTTGTTGTTTCTTCCAGTATATTCGATTTCTTGCCACAATATAAGAAGAATGTTCACTATTATTGCCTCTAGTTCTTTTAAATGATTTTCTCCTCTGCCCTGGGATTTCGGGGGCTGGCATTTTTTCTTCTAATCTAGGCTCCATTTTCCCAGAGATCATCTAATTTCCTCGTTCTCGTTTTCATTGTTAGGCGCGGACAGGAGACATAAAAATCAGCGACTCTCTTAAAATTGCTACATCGAAGATCGTGGGACATCATCAGTACCGGCCTGTAGTCGCCGCTGGACGTACAATTTTTTTAATTTCGACAACGCAATAACAAAAACTATGACAACCGTTATGGCTATTGAAGCCTGGATGATAGAAATAATCAACCTATCGTATGGTTCACCGACGAGAGTTAACTGGATGGGAGCAACAAAAACTATTAGAAACAAGCAGACCGCTAGAACCATGGCCCATATCAGGGTTATAAATACTACAAGAGAAAAGAGAGGCAATTTAATGTAAGGACTGCATATAGTATTGTAGTATTATCGACGCGAAAGACAGTAGAGCCGAGAACAAAGCCAACAAAAATATCTGGCGAACTATCTTTGCTTCAGAAAGTGGACCAGCTGTGAGAATTAATCTTAACAGTGTAACGGGAGCGTTTTGTTCTGGGGATGCTGCCAATCTAAAATCGGGGGTCAATATAGTTGGACGGGAAGTAACTTGTCTATGCTCGACAATTTTCTTTACACTTGAAAGGAATAAAAAGGAGTTTACAACTGCTGGAAGGAGAGCTATTACTCCTATGATTTCTGAATTACCTGCAATGGCTACTGACCCATAAACTGCACCAAGCAACAGTGTTCCTGAATCGCCAGGAAATATTTTGCTGGGATATCTGTGATATTTGTAGAATGCAAGTGTTGCAAAAAAAAGCGGTAATGCGGCCATTAACACTGTATTATCTCCAAATATCGCGATACTAGCCAGCAAAGGTATACAAGTAATAATAACAAATCCGCTAACAGCGCCGTTTAAAACATCTATTGAATTTATTGTGTTCCCAACAATGGGAATAATAATCAATATAAGAGGAATATATAGAAGTGGTATAAAGGCCGTTCCAAAAATGAGATTCAGGTAATTGTCGTGAGCCCCAAGCACTATTAGAGGTACTCCGGCGGCTATCAATGCCACAGGCTTAAACCATCCGGGCATAACTTTTTTGTCATCTATATATCCTATCACAAAGGCGATCATAGAAGTAAATAAAATAGCAAGAACTCTTAGATCCAATGTAAAGGCGAAGAGGATCACCTCAGCTATTGCTATGCCGGCAGCCAATGCAGGACCTGCAGGCCTTGGCACCCGTGGTTTTTCTGCCTTATGATAATCTCGTACTACCTCTCCTTTTGTTATCAACAGTCTGATAAGACGGGGCGTTAATATTAGGACGCATAGGTAAGAAATCAGAGAAACAGTGACGCCATGTATCAAAATGTCGCTTAAAAAATCTAAATTTATCATTGCTTCTCCCTAGGATTTAAGCGAGCTTATGGTTCTATACCCGTCTTGGTTCGTAGTTGTTCCTTTATTGACTTGGCAACTCCTGCACCTATATTGGATACTGCAGCCAGGTGTGATTCGGCCGTGTTTGCAATCTTGGAAGTGTCTGAGAAGCCTGCCGCGAAAAGCGACCTTGCTCTGACCCTTCCAATTCCTTTCAGTCGGACTAAATCCAAAAGCTCCTCCTTGACACCGTGTCTGATTCGAAGACGAAGGTTGTGGATTTCTGGGAGTAAATCGCCTCGCTTAAGTATCTTTGAAACTTCGCACAGAGAGTATGTTAACCATTCAGCGACTTCAACAATTCTATGCATATCACCTGGTTCTACTCCGATCCGGTCGCTCAATACCCTATCAGATGATTCGTTAATCCATCTATGGAGAGCCCACAGACTACGCGAGGAATCGTTTTCTACTATCGAAAAGCAATCCTCGTTTCGATACTGATCAATGTCGTTGAAGAATTCATCGATGTCCTTTTTTCTCAAAGAAAATTTGGGATAAAAGTCAGGACAATTGCATATCAAATTTAATAAACCAAGTGTATGTCTATGCCCGCGTTCACTATTAAGACGATAAGCAGATCCATAAGCGTTAACCAATTTCTTATTCGGTGTATTCCAATCATTCTCAATAGAGTTGATTAGCCTTCTAAATTCAATTCCTGTTAGTGGATCTATGTATAATAGAGAAACCTCTCTTCCAAACTCCGTGGCGATATATCTTTCGTTCTTGCTCTTGATGAGAGATTCTTTTTCCAGAAAGGCTACGGCTGAGTCGAGCTTGAATGTTATGTTTGAATATCCTTCAGTGTGAGCGAGTAATGTGCTCCCAAACAATTCGTAGATCTGGGACTTCTTTATCCCGGGCATACTTGATATAGTGCTTAAGAGATGGATCCTTATAGACCGGTCGTTTGAAAGCTGTGAGGTTATTGGTTCGGGGGTCCCGAGAATATAATGATCATATATCTCTTCAGAACTAATCCTAGAGTCGGAAACAATCACCGCTTCTCCAAAGGTATCGTACCTTGGCCTTCCTGCGCGGCCACAGATCTGTTTATACTCCAACACGCTAATGGGAAGGTTGCCCCCGTATTCTCCATCATATCTGAATATGCTTGATAGAACTACACGCCTGGCAGGTAAATTTACGCCCGCGGCCAGTGTAGGTGTCGCTGTCAACAGCCTAATTGTACCGTTTTTAAATGAATTTTCGACAATGTCTCTTGCAAAGGCACCTAAACCTGCGTGATGAAAACCTACTCCTTTGGAAACTACTTCTGCTAATATCCTTGTGGTCTCGGTATCATCACCCCTTTGCGCGATTACCGAAGACATCTCTGCGGCCGACTTTCTGGCTGCTCCATCAAGGTTTCTGGATACAGCCGTTGCTGCCTTCTCAGCCAGGGATACAGCACGCTTACGGGTTTCACCAAAAATAATCACCTGTCCCCCATCCGCGATACAATCAACAGCAATATCGATTGCAGAGTGTGAAACACCTCCAGATGCTGACAATTTTTGGATGCTTATTTTTCTCCCGTCATTGAAGCGAACCAGACCCTGTTCATACACGCCTTCTACTAACTTGGACGGTCTCCACTTACTCTCAACCAGATCACATCCAAGCCACTCTGCAATTTCCTTGGAATTCTCGACAGTTGCACTAAGGGCCAGTAACTGTGCCCCAGAGTATAATTTGCGTATCTTGGTTAGCATTATCTCTAGTGTAGGACCCCTTTCGCGTTCTCCCAACAAATGTACTTCATCGGCAACAAACAGTCCTACTTCATGGATCCATGAAGCACGATGTCTAAGTAGAGAGTCCATTTTTTCATTGGTCAGGACTAGCACGTCGGCTCCGGCCACGCTTCTTCCATTTGAGCTATAATCGCTGCTAGCAACCTTTACCTTGATTCTTCTTCCTATACCGTCCAATTTCTCTAAAGTACGGAAGTCTTGAAATTTTTCTGTGGTTAAGGCACGTAAAGGCGTAAGGTAGATTACTTTCTGACCTCTTCTAAGAATATTGATAGCTGCGATTAGTGCAATAATTGTCTTTCCACTCGCAGTAGGAGTCGTAATAAGCAAGTTTTTTTGTTGCAGAAGGCCTTTGGATAATGCTTGTTCTTGAGGAGGATAAAGAGATCTATATCCTAGGATTTCAAACAGTGATCTGATACAGGGATCGGCAATTGTTGCATTCCTGCTCATACGACGAGACTAACAACAACACTTCAGTTTCAGCTTATTAATTTATGCAGAAAAATATCTCTGTAGTGCTGACAGGATAAAGTACACCTTATAGTCTGGCAAGCATCGTTAAATTCTCCCCGTCTCACCATATAATCTGCAGGCATGTTCTAACATCTGTACGCGCGCGAGAGTTACAAAGAAGCTCCACCAGCGTACAACCAAGAGCCTTGTCAGTCAAGTTAAATTAGAAAGGGAGTAGCTACACACTAATGATGCTCACCTCTCAAGTCTGGAGCTCGGTAATAACACCCAGAGACAGAGGAGGTACTTAGATGTACAGGAATTGGGCTAGACACCTTTGGTGTAGAGGGTATCTATTTACTGAATAATTTGATATCCCTGGCGTCACCCATATATTTCCGCAATACCTCTGGTACTTCTATTGTCCCATTTTCGGTCTGATAGTTTTCAATTATGGAGACCATAGTTCTTTCGGTGGCAATAAGAGTGCTGTTGAGGGTATGAACTAGTTTCGTTTCTTCATTCACATTTTCTCTATATCTTATTCCCAGCCTGCGTGCTTGGTAGTCGATACAGTTAGAACAAGAAACTATTTCTCTATAACTATTTTGTCCTGGAAACCATGCTTCAATATCGTACGTCTTAGCCGAAATTTTCCCGATGTCTGCTGAACAGAGCAAGATAGTACGAATAGGAAGTCCAAGGTTTTCGTACAGGCGCTCCGTTAAATCCAACATCTTTTCATGTTCTTTCCAAGATTCTTCTGGCCGAGAGAAAACTACTTGTTCAACCTTTTCGAACTGATGTACTCTAAAGATACCTTTCATATCTCTCCCGTGTGCCCCCGCCTCTTTTCTAAAACAAGGGCTTACACAAGCATATCTCAATGGGAGGTTTGAGCTATCTAGGATTTCATCCATATGCATTGAAACCATTGCATGTTCTGATGTTCCTATCATATAGAGATCCTCGTCTTGTAATTTGTAGATAACCTGTTCGAAATCCCCTAGAATTACAGCGCCTTCCATAGCTTCTTTTCTTATCATATAAGGAGGTTGAACAAGAGTATATCCGCTTTTGGACAAGTAATCCAAGCCGAGTTGTATAAGAGCCTGGTTCATCTTCACAAGATCATTTTTCAAAAAATAGAATCGTGACCCAGATATCTTGGCGGCCCTTTCTAGGTCTATTAGGTCAAGTGATGAGGCAATATCAATATGATCCTTAGGCGTAATGGTTGTTTTGGCTTTTTTCTCCCCGTGTTCTCTAATAACAACATTTTCTTTCTCGCTTCTACCCACAGGAACAGAATCATGCAGAAGGTTTGGTATGGACATCATTAGATGTCGATATTTTTCTATCACACTGTCTTGTTCCACCTCCAATTCTGTTATTCTTTTGGTTGTATCCTTCATCTCGTTTATCTCCCTGTTAGCAGAAGCGGCTATACCAGCTTCGCGTTTCTTCTTAGCAATAGAGTCAGCAAGAATGTTCTTTTCGTGCTTAAGATTTTGCAGCTGTACTATTAGCTCTCGTCGTCGCTTGTCCAAGTTGACTAAATCCTCTAATGGAAAATCAACTCCCCGCATGTTTAACATCTTCTCAATCGTTCCTGGACTTTCTTTTAATAACTTGGCATCAAGCATCCTCTATCACTTTTTTTGCAACTGATATAAGTTCTAGTACCTCGTCAATTGTATTCAACAACGTCTTGATCCCAGCTTTGCTTAGAACCTCAATGACCAAGATATTGCCCTTTGAGAAAATTTTCATAGACAAGGTCTTTGGAAAGTTGATATTGTCAGGTATTAATGCCTTCATAATGGCATCAAGCTCCGACTTTTTAGAAAGTCTTAACTCAACGTGGATAGATACTTCAGGTTCTTCCCTCAGCGAACTTTGGCTCTCTTTTATTTGATATCGCACCTCTTACACTAGACAAGAAGATTTCCAGTTTAGACAAAGGAATAATGCAGCCTGCGCGACTATCATCTCCCCCTCCGCTGCCCCCAACAGGTTCTGAGCATTGTCTCATTAGCATGCCCATATTCAGCTGCGACTTATTACCGACACATTTTCTTGCCGAAAAGCAATAGCTATTCCCACCATCACCCTGACTTAAGGCTCGAACAAAGAGCAATCTTCCATATAGCGAAGGTGAACTGGCAAGAAGAGAGGAAACAGAGCCCAA
>JALZGI010000501.1 GCA_030861105.1 Thermoproteota archaeon | reverse complement strand
TGTGGACTCCGATTTTGATTCTATTAACATTTGATTTATTTTCTCACCTTTTACTGTATTGGAACTCTACTAAAAGCACTGATATCGTCACGGATTCGTTGGAATGTGCACCAAAATTGACCCACTTTTGCCACCCATTGTGATTATAGTAAAGATAATCTACTGAATCTTAAACCCCATGTTATAGATATGGCTGCAATTGTAAGAAATGGTGGGAAAATAATCGTCTTTACGAAAAACAACGGCACGCAGGAGGAATCAGAACTATATATTCGTTCGTTAGTGTTTCACACTGTCATAATCCTTTTTGTAATTTTTGATATGAACACCAAATTGGGCTATTACTAGTAGTGCTGATCATGGTATTTGTACTGGTGTGGAATAATAACAGTAACGTAATATTTGCAATGGATCAGGTGACAAATGCATCAACCTTCTCGATAAATGGGGACTATGCTTCCTCTAACTGTTAAAAATCCAGTGACAGACGAATACATATTAGCGGGTACCTGGAACACGGATGTTAACCAAGGAAGAGTAACAAACTTCACGGCAGACATGCAAGTAGAATTTACGACGGATCAAACCCTCACTCCCACGAATTTTTAAACTTTATACAAGCAACTAATGAGGTGTTTGCGCCAGCTAAAGCTGTGCCTATTGATGCCCCTACGATTCCCATAAGAGGGATGCTATAATATCGTGACTATTTTAAAAAGTCTGAATCAGAAGGAAACAATGAATGCAAATAAAACACGCCCGGAGAAATAAAGTCAACCTGAATTTTGGGGATCATTCGAATTTTCATCTCAAGCAAAGTTGCCAGAGATATCGTAGCCGCGGGACTGCTTGAGTTTTGAGATCTCCTTCATGACTTCAGCCAAAGTTGCGAGAATTGTTGAGTTCTGGTTCAGAACGTTTTCCATTTTTTGCCGCGTTTCTTTGACCAAGCTGACTAGGGTCATCATAACCGCTTTATCGACTAGATCTGGAGATGGATTTAGGTTCCTATTCTTATAGTCTACGCCAATAGAGGGATCGTGTCGGACCCCTTGATCCGTTGATTTTCTTGAAAAGGACATTTTGACTGGTGCTAGAGACCCCGATGCAAGCATTTGATTTCGTGTCTGTCTTGTAGTTACGCTTAAAGGTTCTCCCATCGACCAATGTTTTCTAGCTATATGTCGGACAACGCTTTCATGTCTTGTAGGTTTGAGTTCAGAACATTTTGGACAGATCCACAACGTTCTTTTGATTCGCATACAGTGTCACATCGGCGTGACTCCAATTTCAATATTGGCCAATGATCAAGTAAGAGAATCGTGCCCCATTTTAAGGAAGCCAACCCGCTCTCAAGTTTATAAGCAAGGTAATTTTATACACAATTTTATCTCTCGTTGATTTGCCGCCTTATCAGGAATACATTTATGACAAGCTGAAGGCTGTTCTAGTTCGCCATGGCTAAAGTCCCCCCTAGATTAAATACTTAAAAAATGATAAATCGGTAGTATCTTCTTTTGACGAAGGTTTACATAACATGCTACGAGCTAAGGCTGATTTGGTACTCTTGTCTATCTAGTGGTTCTAATAGCATATTAGGTTCGAGCTAACTTGAAGTTCTTATGAGATGATGAACTCGAGAAGAGATTTGAATTGTAACGATGGATGACACAATAGTGCACGCTACTGAATCGGGTTCGGTGGGATGCAATACACTAGTGTATGTAGTCTATCAGACGTCGTTGGGTCCTTTAACCAGGCGTACCAATTTGAATATATCATATTATCTGGCTTAATGTAATTGGACAATTTTTCGGGAGCAGCCAAGTCATCACTTCAAATGCCGCAGCAAACTAATTGCTATCGGTCTAATTGCCAGAATTGCGCTTATTTTCTTTCATGCTCCATTCGATATTCAACTCCACATTGTTCTGAACAAAATTCATTTGAACTGACGTCATCGCCGATTTCATCGCCACAGTTTTTGCAGGTCGCTTTTTTACTCATTAGTCAAGACTATGAGCCATCGTTATTACATCCTTTCCAATTTTTTGACTTTTGCTCATACCAATAGAGTTGGAAGCCACAGTGGCTCACTATTGTATGTAGTCCATTAAAGACAAGAACAAAATATTTCCGTATAAAGCGTAACAGACATTCCAGGCATTGTGTATCATCAAGGTATCGATTCAGTTCAGAGTTCCTGAAAGATTTGTAGGGAGGGCAGACGATTAAATTGAATACATACCTACGGAGTGACTATTTCTTATTTGGTAAAATCATCTGTTTATCGTTGATTTGACTTTAATTGGTGCTTTGAGATAATATGTGATATAAAAACAATGTCTTGACCCCCGATTATAGCAAATTCAATCAGTAAACACTCTTTGCCTGACTCCACAAAGTATTATACGCATTCCAATACAACTCAAATATGTTACCCTGTTCATGTTGACTTATTTGAATATCCGTCTGTATTGTTGTGCTGTCAATGGAGGGTATGGTTCGATTTGCATAAATGAAGAACTGGTGTCTGGATCTACAATAATTATACTATGACTTGGAATGGAATCGTCGTCCTGAGTTCTAGATTATTTTTCTGAGTCTAGTTCAGATTGCCTTCTCATCTGATCAAGCATCCCTAGGG
>JALZGI010000499.1 GCA_030861105.1 Thermoproteota archaeon | reverse complement strand
ACCTAGGGCGCGTCTCTTGTCGGTTTGCTTAGCCTTCAGGCCGCAATATGAGCAAACACAATGAGAACTCAAAAAGAAAATATCTAAAAACTATCTATGAGATTCAAAAGGCCTTTGGATCGAGCTTTGGCAATATCGGTAGAAACTTTTCCTTCGGGATAAAGCCAACTGAGAAAGAGAGAATTAAACTTGAGACTTGGTTCACACAGGTTAATGAAGCAAAGAGGCAACTATATAAAGAAATCCATGAAGACTACAAACTAAGACCCTTTGCCTATTTGGGTACTTCTTTCAATTATGGAACTTTCTTCAAGGGAAAAGCGACATTTGATCGTATAAAAACAAAAAGAAATCTTATTACAAGTTATCCTGTCATAGAAGGTCTCAGCATGGAAATTAGCGGATGTATACGTAGCTTTATCACGAATCATAAAAGAATTTATGAGGAGAATACTTCAGAGATAACAAGAACAAAGAGAAAAGCAGCCGAAAATAAAGAAAAAATGGAGTCTATAGTTCTCGACACCGAAGGCACATTACTTGAATGTATAGGAAAACTGGAAGAGCAATACTATGAGAATATTATTACATCATATACATCTTTAAAAGAGTACGAAAAATTACTGTTCTCTTTTAACGAAATAGTTGCTGAATATAACTATGAAGCCAATCAACTAAATACAGCTAAAAAATTAAGTTTATCTATGCTGGATAAGTTGAGCAGATTACCTGCATTTCCTGGGGTCAAAGAAAACCAACATTATGAGTTGAAAGACATTCTAGAAAGATTAGAAGAAAATTCATATAAAAATTTGGGAAATAATGCAGCTATCTCATTCTTACAAAAGGCAAGGAAAAGAATAGACAGGAAATCGCAAGGGAAAAAGAAGAGATTTGAAGATCGCTTAACAGCTTTTCTGTATAAAAAATATAATAGCGATTTAAGTAATCAAAAAGGTGTAGTAAAGGATTTTACTGATGCTTTAAATACGCAGGTAGCGAAATTAAAAAAGCATTTTGACCAAAAGCTATATGACGGTGCAAGTAGAAATAAATATTTTGAGCTAATTGCTTTTAAAGCGAAACTTGTGCAGCCGGAAATAAGTGCTGAGATAAATACACTTCTTAGTACGGTAAAAAGTTATTTCCTTCAGGGTAAGACGCAAAGAGAGATTATAACTATTCCGGGGTTCTCTTGGGATAAGGATATAAAAGGAAAGCCCCTAAAACATACAGCATTGGCATTTAAAGGTAAGCAGCTATATATTTGCATAGCTTCATCTAGTAAAGCATTTATAATTGATGATGAAAAAGGTAATTTAATTTTCGTCAAGACTTCTGGGGGGCAAAAGAAAAAAAATAGCGTTGCAAAAACAATAGAATATGTTAAAGGCAGCTTCAATGAGGAAGTTGAGAATGATGTGCCTCTTTTGCTTTCTTTACATTTTGGCAAGTCATACGCGAGGAGATATTTATTTAATAAACAATGGGGACTATTTTCAAAAAATCCTAAGATATTTTTAAACAATGCCAGAATAAAAAGAGAAAAAATAAATCCAGGCGATCCTTGGAAATATTATCTTGATGTAAGTATATCTGCAGAAAAAGTATTTGGGTTTAAAGATTTCGCCAATGATATTTTAACTAAGGCTCAGTGTGTTATTGGCATAGATAGGGGAGAAGCAAAACCAATTGCCTATACTGTTTTAGGACTACGCAATAAGGAAGTATTGGAAAAAGGATTTTTGGCAACTGCCTACATTGAAAAACTTAAAAACTATGATACCATAAGACGAGATTATCAAAGTAAAGGAAGGATAGTCCCGAAATATCTAAAATCAAAGATATCAAGACTACAAGAGACTTTACTTGAAACAGCCGCCTCAGAAGTTCTTTCATTAATTGCTAAATACAGAGGAATTGTAATCCTCGAAAATTTAAACGATAGATTTCACGGCGCTGAGAAAAGCCTTATTCCTAAGAAGACATATAAAAAGGTAGAAAAGCTACTGACTGATTCACTACAGCTTGCCGGTCTGTTAAGGACAGATAATAATGGTGGTTATTGGGGGGCTTTAAAAACAGTATTCCCTGGTGGTACATCTCAAACATGTCTAAAATGTGAACAAGTATGGAATAAAGATTTTAAAGGTGAAATAGTTAAATACAGCAAGAGCAAAGATTATAAAAATATTAACTATACCAGTAAAGTTTTGAATTTCAATACAAAAAAGATTTATTTGAATGACAAATATTCAGTATATAGTAGAGAGAAAAAACATAGTGAGGTAAAAAACTTGACAGATTTGCAAGCAGTCATTAGAGAAAAAGATGAAGCTGGAATAATAAAATATTTAAAAAGGGCAATTGGGCCAAGAATAGCCCAGGATACATTTATTTGCGGGCTATGTGGCTTTAAAGAAAATGCTGATATTGTTGGCGCTACAAATATAGCAAAGAGAGGTGTTAGACTTATTCAAAAAATAATACAAAGATGATATAATGAATTTGTTCTGGAA
>JALZGI010000496.1 GCA_030861105.1 Thermoproteota archaeon | reverse complement strand
TATACAGAGTTCCCAAAAAGAATCATGATGCGATGTTACAAATCTGCAAAGAAGCTTATGATATGTTCAAGCAGTACGGAATTCTGCACTATGACGCTTTCAAGCTTAGTAATACCGATGTGCCAATGGAAGGATTTGCAAATATTGCCAGTATCGTTTCTGCCAATCAAGATGAGGAAGTGTGGATTGAGTCAATTTATTATAGAGATCGCCAGCACATGAATGAGGTAATGACAAAGATGGAGAAGGATGAAAGAGCTGGCCAAATGATGAAACAATCAATGGATTTACTCCCTCAGGGGGCTAAGTTCATCGTCGGGGATTTTGAACGTCTAAATGTTTAACATAGGTGCGGAAATTTAAGCAATTCTCAATTTGGAACATCCGTCATCACTGAAAAATCTGCAGGAGACTCAACTAATGTGCAGATTAGAGTCCTGCCGAGTATTCTTGCACGAGTGCTGTGCCAACTGAGTCGACATACCATTGTTACGAGGTTGTATTTAGGACTGTGTATTGTCAACCAAACTAACCTCAGCACTTTTAACAGAATAAGCGCTACCTGAGCCCATAGATGCTGATACAATCACATTTTGGGGATCATCTGAATCAATAGCAAGTCCAAATAGGTAACTATGTTTCAAGCCTTCCATTGGTCTACTCCAAGATTCCCCGTAGTCAAAGCTTTCAAAATATCCATCACCAGCTGAGATTCTGCTTATATACTCGCTTTCTGTATATTAGGTAATCTTGCCAGTCTTATCTCTTGGAACGAAGTTGATAGAAAATGATCCAGAGGAGATTGTTAAAGAAATATCACAAATGACAGCTAATTCAAACGAATTAGCCACTTGTCTACCCGCAGGAGGAATGCAATATAGTTATAACTATTTTTTTGATATCAAGAAAAAATTATTAGAGAAACAAAAAAGGGGACAACATAAAGGGATAAGATATGTTACCTCTGTAGATAATGAGAATATCAATTTAATCAAGATATATCTAGAATCGGGAATACTAATAAGACATGTGAGAAATTTGCCGCCCATGAGCTTTGGAGTTTCAGACAAACAAATGGCTGCCACAATAGAGAAAATGGAGGGTGGGCGAAATGTTCAAAGTCTTTTAACAAGTCATGATCCTAACTATGTTCATCACTTCCATATGATTTTTGAAGAACTCTGGGATAGTGGAATTGATGCTGCATATAAAATTGAAGACATTGAAAACGGTATTGAAACCGCAGACATAGAAGTAATTCAAAACCCAAAAACAGCAATAACTAAGGCCTGGATGTTAGCAAAGTCTGCAAACCAAGAAATTTTTGTGCTATTTTCTTCAATAAACGCCTTTCAAAGACAAGTTCAAATGGGCCTACTGGAGTTATTAAAGGAAGCTGCATTAAGAAATAACGTAATAGTAAAAGTACTGCTACCTAAATCAACAGATGGGATTGGTAGTCATGTTGTCGACCAGGCTTTAAAGAAATTAGGAAATCTCTATCACCGACAGATAGACCTCAGGTTTGTTGAAGAAACTACACCCATTAGAATTAACATTGCAGTTATCGATAAGAAAGAATGTGTGATAATTGAAACAAAAGATGACAGTAAAGATGATTCCTTTCATGCTGCAGGCTCATCTGTATACTCAAAGAGTAAGACTATAGCCCAATCATATGCCTCCATATTTGAAAGTCTTTGGATGCAGACAGAAACATATGAAAAGCTAAAAACGTATAGTAGAATGCAAAAAGAATTCATTAACAATGCTGCACATGAATTACGTACCCCAATACAACCTATTTTAGGGGTAACTGAAGTTCTCGTTTTGGTACTAACCTAAACCAAATAGGTGGCAATCAGAAGCTAAATGAGTACCTGGATATCATACTAAGAAATGCTAGAAGGCTAAATGACCTTTCAAATAATATACTAAGTGCTTCACAGATAGAAAGTCAATCATTCAAGTTGGAGAAAGATTTATTCAATTTGAATAGTATAATTGTCGATAGTATCAAATCTGCAACAGGAAAATTCCCGACTAGTAATGATAGTACAAGCCTGAAAGTAATATATGATCATAAATCAGAAACCGAGGCCGACATCTACGTTGATGCGGATAGGAGTAAAATTTCACAGGTACTTCACAATCTTCTAAATAATGCCTTTAAATTTACAGATGAAGGCATTATAACTATTAGTGTTAAAAGAGATGTCAATAGGGCAGAAAACAAGAAAGCTATTGTTGTTAGCGTAAAGGACATGGGAAAGGGAATAGATCCAGAAATATTACCAAGATTATTCACAAAGTTTGTCACTAAATCTTTTGCAGGGACAGGACTAGGATTATTTATTTCCAGATATATAGTTGAGGCTCATGGTGGGAGTATATGGGCTGAAAATAATCTTGATGGGAAAGGTGCTACATTTAATTTCAGCTTGCCAGTGACCATGAAGATGGGAAATAGTTATTTGTATAATACTGGTGATTAGCGAACATTCATACTAGTTATCTTATCCCAATACTTTGATAACATAATATTTTGCATCAGCTATCACACAACAATATTTTCAACCTTAACATATCGTACTACAGAATCTTGATTTGTGAGCGAACAGGTTCTTTTATTGGGAATTATAGTTTCTTTGTTGTTTTCGAAAGAGGTAAATGAAGAGAATAGAATGTGCAATATATGTTGCAGAGGATAACATACAAGACTTTATGGATAGGATGAACAATCCAATGCGAAATATGAGTTCATGTCTATACTACTTGCAGGAGACTATTCATTTTGTCAATAACTTCTAGGCATTAAATTATTCCGATAAGACAATTCAACTTACATTGAATATCTATTTTGTACTATGGTGTCGTCACAGAATAGGCGAGAAAAGATGAGATGTAAAATGGATGTAATACATACATAAATCCCGATCCCTCCTGCTTGATGTAGTCTATTATTTTCTAATCTAGAGAATTTTCATCGAATTGAAGTGATCACGATTATACGTTTTCTAATATAATGATAATAATTTTGAATCATTAATAGCACAAAGAAAATTATATAAGCTTATATGCTCAAAGATTCAAAATCCTCTGAGTTATGAAGTATGAGTTACAATAAACTAACACCAGAAGAAGAAAGAATCATTGTAGATAAAGCAACGGAAGCTCCTTTTACCGGTGAGTATGACAATTTTTATGAAGATGGAACATTTATCTGTCGAAGGTGCAATGCGCCTCTATTTTCATCCAAAAGCAAGTTTGATGCAGGATGTGGATGGCCAAGCTTTGATGATAGCTTCCGAAATGCAATAAAGCGTATACCTGATCCTGATGGGATAAGAACAGAAATAGAATGTGAAAATTGTGGTGCGCATTTAGGACATGAATTTCTCGGAGAACATTTGACAGATAAAAATACTCGAGAATGTGTCAATTCATTATCTATACGCTTTATCCCAAAGGGAAAGGAGTTGCCAAAAATAATTCATGAATAATAATAATAATAATAATGATACTGAAATCGCAACAGTCGCCAACGGATGTTTCTGGTGCAGTGAAGCAATTTTTAAAAGACTTAAAGGTGTCAAATCTGTTCTACCCGGCTATTCTGGAGGAGTAGTGAAGAATCCTTCGTATGAGCAAGTATGCACAGGGAGAACCGGGCATGCAGAATCAATTCAGATAGAATTTGATCCTAAGGTTATACCTTTTGAAAAAATACTTGATATTTTCTGGCATACACACAACCCAACTACTCTTAACAGACAAGGTAACGATGTTGGCACACAATATCGATCTGCAATATTTTATCATAACCAAAAACAAAAAGAGATTGCTGAGAAATCAAAAAAGAAGCTTGAAAAAGAAGGTGTTTACAGACCTAGTGACAGAAATTACTCCTTTTAGAAATTTTTATGTTGCAGAAGATTACCACAAAAATTACTATGAAAACAATCAAAGTGCTCCATACTGCAATTTTGTTATTGATCCTAAAGTGAATAAACTTCTTCTGAAATATGGAAATAATGTAAAAGAAGAATACATCAGATAGCTTCTAGCAACATAATATTAATATACTCACGATTATTTTGTTCGCTCTACTATCATCTAAAAATCGAGATACAGTCTACTAAAAATAAATAATTGGGGAGACTTTTGTCTATTAGTTCATTCTTAACAGCCGAAATGATAAAAATAAAAACCGTGAATTGACTCTAGCACTAATTAGAAAAGTTATCTCCCCAATTAAATTATACAAGAGGCCTCCAACTGTTAATCCAATAATACTCGCAAGACTTGAAAAGCTACTTGCGACACCCTGCACATAGCAGCAGCTGGCATCCATCCTATCACGCTTGGTTCTGCTGTCTGTGTTCCAAAGAATGATAGAGGTGTAATTCCATTTGATCTAGTCTATCTGATGCCCTCAATAAATCATATAGTGTTACTTCCAAAACAATAATAGGCTATTCTTATTTAGAGAAGTTATGCTTTCTCTTGTTCTTACATTATTATCATCATCATCTTTTTTACTCATTTTTCTCAGTTTAGGCCATGTATATACACAGGCTGAAACATGGTCAGTATCTTCAAGGAATTATAGTATCTCATTATATAAAAATACCCTGTATAATTTTGATATGCAATACCCTTCGAACTGGCAAAAAATAGAATTTACCCAGGGTATAGAGCTAGGCGGACTCACTACAGTTGTAAATTTTCTCTCTCCCTCAGAAGGCATTGCTGATAAATTTAGAGAATATTTCATAGTTAAAGTAGATGATTTACGGTCTGAACAAGGCTTTGCAATGTCATCGTCACCTCTCTTCTCAAAGCTAAATGAATATGTTAATCATCAGATTAATGACTATAAGGGACTATATCAAGGATTCCAGATAATGCAGTCGGATAATGCTAGTAAATTCAATAACAATTCATTATCTTATAAAATAGTATATACATATGATGATACTATAGCTGGAAAGATCAAAATAATGGAGTTATATCTTCTTAAGAATAATAAAATATACCTTTTGTCATTTCACGCCGAGGCGTCAAACTATTCAAAGTATTTGCCAACAATACAGAAAATAGTTGATTCAGTCCACATTTCCTAGTTTCTTTGGTAACTCTAGTAAAAAAAATTGAAGCTTCTATGCCAGTATTGAGTCAGGTCAGGCTTGATAAAAATATTCCTTTGTTCGAGTTTGTTACCCTTTAATATTGCTATGTTAGAGCATTTTGGATACAGAAGGCCTTCACGTTTGGAGTCTGACATTGTGTTACTATTGTATAGAATTAAGATATTTTCTAAGACTTGCTATCTTTTAATAGTTTTTCCCAATTGAAATCCCAAACAGAGCGGCATTCCATTTTTCCATTTGGTTCCGTTTCTTTGTACCACTGAATTACCGCTTGGCGATGTTGATAACATAATGGAAACATCTTTCCACCTATGAAACATACAACAAGCCCATTAAGATTGCAGCCATATTTTAAATAAAGTTCTGTTCCTTTAGAGACAAAATATTTGTGTGCCTCCATATCTGCATACTGGCATATAGGTATGTGTATCGGTGGCTTTTTTTTCTTGGAAAAAAACTTCATTTTCCTGATACTATTTCACATAATGTCATAGACTAATCGGGACTGAGATTTTCTTGATATTGTGTTCTATCTGC
>JALZGI010000410.1 GCA_030861105.1 Thermoproteota archaeon | reverse complement strand
GGTTATCAACAAAATAACAAATCAAATTATTCACAAATCGGATATTCATGAAGCTTTCCTTAAAATAAAAAAAGTCGAGATATTAATTTCTAAAAGCACAGGCGAAGGCTCTCAGGCCTCCAGGAGTAATCCGTTAGGATAATCATTTGGAACTGTGTTCTGCTTGTGGGACCATAACATAGATAATGCGTTTAACAACGATGAAGATGATGATACTCAGCATGAGATTGCTAATGAAACAGCAGGATCGCATGAGCCTATGAAAACCTGGATTATAGAATGGAAAAGGGCGCTTGGTAAGGGTGCATCTGATGAGAGGTATGACTATGCTGAGGCCGTCAAGCTCTTTAACGAAAAAACTGGTAGCGGCATAGACGCAATTTTATATGAAATTCAGAGGTCTCCTATAGATTCGTCCATTATCAAGAAAACACCCATACTCAATTCCATTAAAGCCCGGCAAAGAAAAGAGGATGAGCGTGCAAACAATAGCAAAGACATGCCTGCAAGAAAAGGACCAAAGACTAGTAGTAAATCTGGAAACCTTAAACTGAGAATCATAATACTAATAATTGTTATCGGAGCACTCGTTTTGGTAATATCATTGATAACTGCATTGACTAACCGAGATGGGATTATTATTAATGGCCCTCATGCAACAATTTCATTAACTGACACTAATACCATGATGTCAATTCCAACTAGGCAGTCGTACGAGGGGTATTCCGTATTCAGTATGGATCTATACCTATAAATTTCCTATTTGGACAGATTCTGTAAAGCGTGGAGGATCATATGGTTAACGCTTCACTTATGGTCAAAACAACCTGGAAATTCTTCGTGTTTAATTTAGCTGCTGGAATTGGCAATCCCAGGACATTGTTATATCAAATTTACCCATCCCGGGCCATTGTCAAAGCTGGAAGGTCAATTTTGTATCATTGCTTTTCGCCTCTGCTGTAGGCCAAGTATATTTGAAGACATAGCCACTCCAAAAACACCCATAATCATAGCAGGGACTATGGCAAACAATCCCATCCCCTGAATTATTTTGAAGTAGATCAAGCTCGTAAGACTAGGCCAAACAGGTCCAGCATTTGGTAATGCCTCGTTATAAGTATGTGTTATTAAAGGAAAATAGAGGGTGAAAAAAGACAACCCCAAGATTGATCCTGCCAGATAATTTATAACGTTATTCTCTCTTTTGTTGACTGAGACATGATTCTGTTCAGTTATTATTGATCCTTTTGATAGTAACAGATCAGTCCCTACTAGAGGCAGTACATTCATGATATAAAATGGAAGAGTTGGGGTCAAGTATTCGTTTGGAAGTATCGAGGTCAATATATTAACTACGATAAAGGTTATTCCGATGAGGGAGATAATTCCAAAGGGGATGAATTTATTGTTTTTCATTGATTTGGGACCACCAATTGAACCACAGCCCTGGTCAATACAAAGCCTAAAGGATGAAAATAAAATGAAGGATACCAGAAATGGAAAGAAAATGGTTGCAATTACAACAGCTACGATAGGATTGGGATTGAAGTTGAAATATGGAGTATCAGAAAAAGGTAATGTTGCCATGTGGATCAGCCCCGATACTGTAAGCCAAACAGGTAGGATGCCTATGATTATAAGAATTGGATGAGCGGCTTTATTGTATGGTTTGGCATGATGGATTTCCTTTTTCATTAAATTGCTGGGAGCGGTGAAATTGTTAGCTCCTAATTTCCTGATTTTGCTGATTTCATAATCTGTCCCGTCACTCTTATAACCATATTTCAAGCCTCTGTTGATTGACAAAATTCCTATAAGAGCGCCAATGCTGCCAAAAGCCATTCCAGCGGTAAGAATAGCGTGAGGCGGGCTAAGAAGTCCATCTAGACCAAAGGAGGAATGCCATGCGTAATCAAATGGTCCCGCTGATACCAGGAGGGCTATGCCCAGGAAAATTAATTTTATTGACAAGGGTAGTCTTGATACATAATTGGCATTTAGCACAGTTCTCCTTATTTGCCTCTCTTGCTGTCTGAAATCAGACCTCGAAATATGGATCAGAACTCCTCCTACGATCACAAGACTCACTCCTGAGTAAAGGGCCGCATGTGGAGGAGAAAAGAAGCTCTCAGGTTTATTCAAAAGGTGATTAGTAATATCCCAGCCTCCAGCGGTTGATGCCAGGATAATACCTATGCTTACCGACAATAGACCTGCGAGATAACTATCTCGTATTTTTTGATGCAACTTTACTATTCGGTCTCTTCCAATTGGACTAGCTCTCATTAATTATCACGTATTATATTAATGGTCAAGCTTATTACCTTGCCCCTCTGTAAAATCCATTGACCATGGGTTTGGTCTTGTTTGCTACAGAACCGTTGACCTACTACGCGAGGGAGGATCTTGTGTGTGGAGTTCTATCGAAGCAATAAATTCATGTTCAATGGTTACCTGATATACACTGGGTAGACTTCCACAAATTCCTGTTGATAGTTCCTTTGAGCCACTCTGTGGGTAGTGAGAAGAGGTATCGAAATGAGGCAAAGATATAGCCTTCACTATAAAGAATCTCCCCCTGTATCAAATATAAATTTCAATCGCACCACGACAATCAATTCTTGGCTGATAGATACCCTGTGCAATCGATGGAATTGTTTCTGTTCATTGAATTAGGCTCCACTCCGGTAGGAGTCTTAGGAGACCATCTTATTCCTGAAATCATTCGATGCAACATCAAGCGATAGACGATAGTGTTGTTGGTACTCGCAGATTAGATTCATTAGATGGGATTTGCTCATTTGAAGGATCGAGACTGCTGTTTGTATATTGTGATCAGTTCATCCACAGTTGTGGCATCTTCTGGTCTCTTATCGTCTCGTATCTTTCCTGTGAATTTTGGAAATCTCAATGCTAAACCAAAACCTTCCTTCAGAGAATTTACCCCTGCTGTATGAGCGGGACTCAACGTAATCTCAGATGCTATGACTTCGATAACCATCTTGGGCTCAAACCAAACATCCATTTTCATACTCGTGTCCACACGAGGATGTCTGTGTGGTATAATATGTCGCTCCAAATCCCTGAAGAATTGTGCTAGACTCTCATCTGTGAAACCAGTACCTACTTTAGTTGTACTCCTAAATTGGTCTACCTCCGAGTCATAAGCTGCTAGTAGTAGCGCACCATATTTTCCCACTCTTCGGCCTCGTCCGTACAGTGCTCCGACAACTACTAGGTCTAGTGTGTCAGCGAGCTCGGATCGATATTCTCTCTTAAGCTTAACCCATGCAAACTCTCTGGCTCCAGCGCGATACGTACTGTTAGGATGTTTGATCATTAGTCCTTCGCAGCCATTCTCTATTGCTAACGCCATGAATGACTCGATCTGTGATGGTTCAGTTACAATAGTTTGGGGAACTAGCTTCATTCTCTTGTTATATTCATCACGTTGGGCATTTTGTTGTCTTATTGAAATACTTGTATTATCCTTTTTCATATTACCAGTGGCATCATCTCCGCTACTTTTTGCCTTCTGCAAAGAAGCTTTCATTCCGCTGGTGTCATTGTTAATTATTTTTTCTATCAATGTACGTCTCCTGGAT
>JALZGI010000407.1 GCA_030861105.1 Thermoproteota archaeon | reverse complement strand
GTGTGGATAGGATCAGCACTAGATTCCGGCCTTCCTATCCCAACCCCAACCCTTATTCGATTATTGGACAGTGGAAAGACCCAGGCATAACCAGCATCAGAATACATTTTTCCTACCATCAAAAACCAAGTTTCCTTATCCACATTGTCACAATAGCATTCGTACTCGGCTCCAATACCGTACCTTTTCCATGGTGGCGCTAGTCCGAGCTTTCTCCCGACAATGCTGCTAAAGCCACTTGCGTCGATGACTAGCCTAGTCTTTATCTCCATAGTACCGAGCGGAGTTCTTACCATGAGCCCCTTAATTTCACGCTCAGAATCGCAGATAACATCGTATACATGACTTCGTAACATTATTTTAGCTCCCGATTCTGCGGCTAGAGTCGCTAGATGTTGGTACAAACCTCGGACGTCAAGTACGCAAGATGTAAAGCCCTGTCCTTTGATGGTAATCTCATTTGATGGTGATATGAGTGTGAAGTTTTTAATTGGGTTATACAATTCCTTTGGAACAGCCAACTCCTCCATTTCTTTCATCCATGATACACCACTTGTTCTAATGTTATGAGCAATCGAGTCATCCTTCTCGAAAAGAATAACTCGCTGACCCTCCCTAGCCGCGAAATAAGCCGCAGATAAACCTGCAGGCCCCCCGCCGACTATGGCAATATCGCATTCGTGCAATACGATACTTCGCACGATAGGATATTTATGGACACCTGCTGTTGAGTGAAACCGAAATTCATAGTGCAACCGAGTGTTACAGGTGCACAGAGTAATTTTTTCACAAGCTTCAGACGTGGTATACATATTTGGTTGATGCATGTCCTAAGGATTTAGGATTAAAAGATGAAGTTAGTAAAAGGAGGCCATCCATTCCAGGGTAGGTAGTATATAAGCAACGTAAGACTTTTCTGTAGCTCCTGTTTGAACAAATACGAAATCGATGGATGAAAATAGAATCCATGAAGGTGATCTTGCTCCGGACTTTAGCTTCAGCAACAGTGAAGGTAACAAAACGAGTTTGCATGAAATGCGAGGGCAAAGGATTGTACTTTACTTTTATCCTAAAGACTTCACGCCGGGCTGCTCTACAGAGGCCTCTGAATTTGCCAGAGATTACGAAAAGTTCAGAGCAAAAGAGATTGAAATCCTAGGGATAAGTCCTGATGATAAAGAGTCACATTCCAGGTTTAGAGAAAAGATGAATATTCCTTACCCCCTTCTACCGGATACTGATTTTTCGATATCTAAGAAATACGATGTTTACGGTCCGAAAAAATTTATGGGTAAGGAATACATTGGGGTGAACAGAACAACTTTCCTACTCGATGAGCGTGGAGTCATTATTAAGATATTCAAAAGGGTAAAACCTTTAGGACATAGCGCCGAAGTATTGCTTGAATTTGATAAATTTACTACTGAGGTCTCCGAAGTATAATCACTGGTAACGATCTCCTAATCCAGTCCTTTGAAGAGGTATAGACAACGACGACAAGTAAAATCAATTAACATTAAGAATACAGATCCTTTACTGCTGCATTCACCTCTGGAATGGGGACTTGGAAGAATTTGAAAGTTTTTTCAATATCCTTGTCTTCTGGGTTTGTGACAGCACCAGAAGTGTTAAAGAAATCAGACGTCCTGCGGAGAAGTTTAGCCGCAAAAAAATTCCATTTTACAAGACAGTCCGCAGGTTCGGCTAATTGCAGAATCTCGACTAGTGCTGCAAAGGATGCGATTATTCCTATTCTAAATTTCTGAAGACGTAATTTTACTGGCTCAGAGTCAGGAAGGGAGGGGATTTTCAAACATATTTTCAGCTGGTATTCATCAAGATTCTTTGCGATTCCCAAGGTATTACCAAGGATTGGGATGTTGCGCTGGCTTTGCTGCGCATCGATAGAGGTGCCTGTGTGAATTCCAGACAACCTGTCGATTGTGAAATTTCTTGCCGTAATACCATCGCTTGATATCATACCACGACAAGGGAGCGAGTTTTTTATTGATATTTGAACTATAGCATGCAATAGTCCTGCCATCTCTTAGTCCTCAAAATATAAAACAAACAATGGTAGGATGAATGCTTTCTATCAATGTAACCATCGGAGCGACTTGCATATCTAACTATTCGTCCAATTGTTGCAAGTATATTTATCCGTTCTGCGGGTCTCGATTAATCTAGGACATTAGGTCCCAGTCCAAAATTCAGCTATTTTGAATATGATTGAACCAATTGGTCTACATGTTCGAGAATTCTAATATGGTGGTCCTCGTCTACAATAATGCTCGTCAAGATTGATTTTATCTCAGGTTCTTCTACAAGGTCGAGGCATGAAAGAAGCAACTCTCTCGATTCTTTTTCTTCAGAAATGGATTTTTTTATTCCTTCAGACGTCAGCCCTGAAGCGCTGCTTGCTCCTTCAATATCTGACATGATTCTTGAAATTAACTCTATATGTTTAAGTCCATCGCTAAGCAGAGTTCGAAAGTAGCTTCTTATCAGGGAACTTTGGACACTTCCAAGAAGTTCAATATAATGTGCTAGTTCATCACGTTCCGCGTGATATTGCGCTTTAAGCAGACCATACAGTTTCTGGCTTTTTTCTAGTTCTTTGCGCGGTTCCACTGGTATGCGTTAATACAGCACCCAATATTAAAGCCACTATCAAGGTCCTTTAACAATTTATCAAGTAAGAATGCAATCTGCTAATGCCTACGTTTGCCAACCTAACTAACACGTTTAACCTAAAGATTTCGGTAAAACCTATTCTACGGGTGCGGGAGATGGGATTTGAACCCACGAACCCCTGA
>JALZGI010000399.1 GCA_030861105.1 Thermoproteota archaeon | reverse complement strand
GTGTTAGCAACTGCTGCGCTGCTAGCTATGACTGCCGCAACACCATTTGCCTTTGCTGAAAAATATGATGGCGGAGACCAAGAAAGTGAGACAAACGAAGAACTAAAATCAGAATCAGACTGTAACTTCAGTGGCAAAGGAAACACCTGTTTACAGATTCCTATAAACATCGAAGCAGTAGTTGACGCTGTAGCTTAATAAAGAACAATTAAACGACAGCAAGCAAGCGCTCCCCCTTTATTTTTGATCCTTAGTAAGTAAGAACTTGTATTGGCTGCAAGTCGTGGATGCCTGGGGAGGAATGTCTATAGATCTTTCTAAGGAGAAATGTTATAAATTATATTCTCACATCCGCACGCAGACCTATTCTATTGCCCCCATTTTGACTACTCTACTGCTGTTTTAACAACGAGAGCGAACATACTAAGGTTACACGGAGATAGGATGGTAGAAAGAAGAACAAGATGGCAAATATACAATCTCTGACAAAGCATACTCCGAATCCTTATCACAAATAAGCTTAATCTTTTACTGCACAGAACTATTCCATTCCTATTCGCTTCTTTACCTCAGCCACAATCTCTTTTATTGGAAGTGGCATTTCCAAGAATAGATCTCTGCTTATATGGCAGTATTCTTCTTTCCCCAGTTCTTCCCGATATATTTCAGTAGAAGCAGTCAGAAAACAGACTTTGATGCCAGGGTCCATCTTCTTTAGCTGATTGTATAACTCAAAGCCATTCATCACCGGCATCATGACGTCCAGAAGGACAAGGTCATACAATTTTGGTTTAAAGCTCTTAAACGCCAGCACAGGGTCATTGAATGCGTCGATAATAAATCCTACGCGTTCTAGTGCCATCTTTAGCAGTGATGTCATATCAGGTTCGTTATCTACAATCAAGATTCTGTTCATCTGTTCGTGTTTAGGTGATGAATCCAAAGTCACTGACTGCCTGTTGGCGACTGCTTGATATATGTGCAACTCAGCTCCAAATTTGAACTATTAAAATTGCTGCTAATGTATTTTAGAGTTTATTCTTAGCTCCTGAGGGTCCAGGATACTAGGAGGTTATCTGGATCTCTTTTCTCGAGTCTAATGGGTTCCTCTTCTGCACCTGATATCTTGTATGTAAACTGCCATTGATATCTAGCGCTGATGCCTTCTCTTGACCGCTTAAGCGGTCAAGATTACCTTGAACACATTTGATAGCATCTGTTATGATAACACCATCAGTTGCCAGGTTCATTTTATACTTGTTGCAATAATTGATAAGAGCTTTTATATCCGACTGAAATTTTCTTTGTTTCTACATCCTTGAAATTTACTTGTTCAACTAGCTCGTTCCCCATTTGGTTTGTCGCAACGTATGTTTATTCTTCTCCCATAAGTTTGAACTCGACTGGAACTACAGAACTAATTCTGTGAGGAATGATCAATGTAGCCAGTATTGATCAATTAACGCTCATTCTTTTAGCATACTTGATCCAGAGCTGCAGCTGATCGGAAAATGATTTCTATTTGGTATTTCCCTCATGGGATTAGAAGTCAAGCCTTAGCACTCAGTTTAGTAATAGTAATGATGACGACAACTACGCTCACAACTGCGATAACAATATCTTCGCCACCATTAGTTCAAGGTGCATTTGCAGATCATGGACAGGAGATTGTGCTTACACCAAAGGATACGTCTTTTGCCCCCATATCATCTGGTGAAGGAAATCAAGTCAAAATGGTTGTTAACTATGCTGTTCATGACCCTATGGTTGAAAATGATTTAGTGAAGGGAGTTATGAAGGTGTATTCTCCTGACGGAACTTTGTTAAAGACCTCTTCATCCCCAACTCCATTCTCTATCACCGAAAGTGGTACTGCAACTTTTGCGACTACTCTGACAGATCCTACAATAGAAGATGTGACCGCTAAAATAGTATTTACTAACCCTACAAAAACAGAGACTATTTCTAATGAGCTGCCTGTAAATGCTAATCTTATTAAAGATGCAGCATTGCCAGGAGAGCCAAGAGAGAGAGCGATATCCCAAGTCCCACAGGAATCAGACTCACAATCGGAAGAAGATGAACCCTTACCAGAGGATAAGCTACCGTCAACAGAATCAGCAATAGCATCATCTGGGATTGAAGAAGAGCAACAGTTAGCCAATATCGAAGATGTACCTGTAATACACCAAAGTCCACAAATGGCACCAACAGAACCGCAAACTATAACCAGATCATATGTATCACCATCGCCTCCTCTACCCCTACAGACTATGCCAGAGCTAGAAATATGCAATGATAGTATTGATAATGACCTAGATAGTTTGATTGATATGTCAGACACAGATTGTAATCCATCACAGATTCAACTGCAACAACAACAACAACCAACACTACAACAAGAACCAGTTATAGTATCAAGTCCAGAAATATGTGATGATGATCTGGACAACGATCTTGATAGTAAAATAGACAGCCGTGATGAAGAATGTGGCGGTATTACCAGCAGCTTGTCATCCATTCCATCACCTAGACAAGCGCAATCTATAGCCGGAGAACAGATAGAAGAAAACGAAGATCAGGATGAGGACAAGGAACAGGAATCAGATGACGGCTCCAAAGAATCAGATGATGGCGAAGACAACAACAGTGAAGAAAATGAAGATGAAGATGAGGAATAACAATCAGATGAAGACATCATCCATTTATTTTAGTGAGATATCAAAGAGTATGAGGAATACAGGGACGGGACTAGGGCTTTCGTAGTCCTCCTCTTCCTCTTCTTTTGTAAGTCACCTTTTTATTTCTGGAGATTTCAACTTTAGAATAGTTCTAAACACTAGTAATAATAGGTCTACGTTTACTGTATAATATTTTACTTGACCAGTGCCACAATCTAATTTTGAAGTCAGTTCATTTGCTCCTTCGGTCATAAGATGATAGTTACCGGTATAAGTAAAGGTCCAGTTTGAGTAATCATTTATACCATTAGGTCCTGTTGGAGTTGTCTGCTGTAGTGGCTTCTGATCATTCCAATCAGCATAAACGGTACAATTTGAATTGACTGTATCCTTTTTTATGTCTTAGGTCTACCAACCATTATGATCATAAAGTCCAAGTCAAAGGTTTGCCTGCTTTCTATTTATTGACCGCCTCTTACAAACTCTATTCTGAAAAACATCTTCTCTCGCCAAACTACCAACATAATGGAAAAGCATTAGTGGATGTGTCAAATTAGATGAATCCTGCAGTTTAGATACATAGAGTCTTGCATAGTATTACTAATGAACACACAATACCTAGTGTACATCATTTCATCTGCATTACTTATTGTATTTGCCCTCCAGAATCTGGCACCCAGCACTCACTCACAGGAGGATGAAGATGATGACGAAGATCTAGCTCCCACTGGACAGGTCATAAGCAGTAAATACCTTGCTATTTCAGGAGTTACATTTAATGAAAACGATAATCAAGTGAGTATATCTGGAACTATTTCAAATAACTCAACTGATCAATCTTTTGCAAATGTATTAGGAATAGGGCAACTTTATGATGATGAGAATAGGTTGATAACTGCATTTTCAGGTATAGCCAACCTTGCAAATCTTGGCCCGGGACAGCAATCTCCATTCACTATAACTTCCAACATTCCTTCTGATGAGGAGGTTTCACATTATATTGTGATGCCTGGTGGATCAGCAATACAATAGATTATCATTCCATTTAACAATTAGCTTACTCCAGTAGGTTTCTTTCCTTCTCTGTGCTCGAGTTTCATATACTCTTCCTTGTCCTGCTGATGTAATACCACACTGGTCATATCTGATAGATTCATTTGATGAGTGTGAGGA
>JALZGI010000397.1 GCA_030861105.1 Thermoproteota archaeon | reverse complement strand
ATCGTTCTAATTTCTGGATCTGCTCGCGGACCAGCGAGTGCATAAACTCTGTCGCGAACAATATCTCTCGGTTCAACGTCGTAGTGACAGATTTCACGTCCGGGAGCTTGCTCAAGGCTTTAGTTTTGGCAGTAAGGCTGCCCAAGTCACTTTCACGGCAAAGCAAGTACTTCATGGGCGGCTTTTGAGTCTTGTTCACCAGTATCGCATCACCAAATAACTTGTGCAGCTCCTTCATGTCAACCTCTCCGATCACAAGAAGGTAGTATACCACTTCACCAGAGCCCGTCTTGGGACCCAGCAGCGGCAAGATGGAGATTATGGATGATTTAAAAAGCGCCTCCAAGCGTTTGCGTATTGTCTTCGGGCTCAATCCAGTCAATTCTATGATTTTCTTCAAGGGTATCTTTGGATCATCGATTAGAGTATCAATGATCTGCAAGTCAAGGATAGACAAGGGATGAAAGTTGTGACGGCGTTTTGTAAAAGACCCAGCGGACGGCTTGGCTCCAAGGGCATTTGCAAGTTTCCTGATCGACTGCCCGGACCCGCGGGACCATACTGCCGCAACCAGGCCGCCATCAAGCCTCCAAGCAGCAAACGCCACGTCCGGCGCGGCCAAGACTTTTGCCAGATCCTTACGCGTCCACTCGCCTTGGAATGAAACGATGAGCTGGTCGCGGTCAAAGATGCTTGGATCTATTCTCAGCCCGTATCCTTGGAGGATGTCCTGTTCCTGCAAACGCTTCAATCGCTCTCGAACAGCAGGGGCGGTCAGCGACGCGCGCCGCCCAAGGGATCGGTAGCTCTGCCTGGCATCTTGGTGGAGAGCCGCTAGTAGCTGGAAGTCCTTCGAGTCCATCTGATTGATTATGACTTTTGAGCGCAATATAGATTTCCCTAAATCGAAAGTTCAGCCTAACACAACACTAAATCCAGCCAACTCGAAGAATATGGCATGACAACATTGCAACAGAATGTGGAAACATTTCTTCCGCCAATTGAAGACCCTGAGGATCCGGTAATGAAGCAGGTCTATGAAATGACGCGCCAGAACTGGGGCAAGGTGCTCACGCCGGTAAAGGTCTTTAATGCGCGCATGCCATCCGAGTTCGCGCAGTTCGCCGCAATGATAGCCCAGCTTGATCAAAAGCTGACGCTGCCGCAGGAAACCGCCTACCTCGTCCGCGAACGCGTGGCTAACATCAACATTTGCTCCTTCTGCATCGACATCGGCCGCGCAATCATGATCAAGTCGTCCATGAATGAGGCCAAGTTCGATGCTCTGGAAGAGTATCGCACCAGCCTGCTTTTCACTGACGCCGAACGTGCAGCACTGGACTATGTGACAGAGCTCACAAGGAACAGGAAAGTCAACCCGGATACCTTTGCACGCTTGGCCCGCTTCTATTCAGAGCGCGAAATCTGCGAGATCGTCTGGCTTGTCGCTAGCGAGCACTTATACAATATGACCAACATCGGCCTGAACATCCATTCAGACTTGCTTTGTGACATCACTAAAAAGAACAAGAGCCGGTAGTCCTGCTGGATCGATTGATTCTTTTAAAAAGGATACAAAAGAACTAGTTGCCCTGGAACCACGGCTTGATCCGGTAGATAGGAACACAATCTTTTTTAGTCCCAAGACGGAAAATATAGTTAAGACCACATACGAACGTAGGAGCCTGCACGATTGGCGTCGGTCTTGAGTGTGAAGTTGTGAGTCCAGTAGTCCGGTAGCTAAAACCTACTACTTTAGATCTCTGATTTATTCGGCCTCTAGCTAGGCTCCACTGACAAGTCGTATCAAGTAAAAAAGAAAAGACTTGACTTTTTAGTCTTCTATTAATTAACGGGAAGCTATAATATTGATTATGTCCCCAATAGGGGATAAATGATGTACATATATACACTTATACCCTTATGTTTGTCATTACTGATTGCTAGTATTACTGTACTTATTTTAGTCATCTCGAATACGAGTATCATATATGGACAGCTACAAAGTCAAAGTCAAATTCAATCAATAGGAGTAAATATCACATCTCCTGAAAGAGGTAGGACAATCCCAGTCGGCAACGATCTAACTGTGAGCGGCAAGTCCACAGATAATCCATTTGATGAAAATTGTCAAGTGTCTGTTATTGTGAACAATATAAGGCCCTACCAACCAGCAACTGCGAATGGAAGTACAGGACAGGCAAGTGACTACTCTAGGTGGTTTTTCATGTTGGGCCCCAACTATACTTCTATCAAAGAAGGAATAAATGAAATAACAGCAAGGCTATCTTGTTTACCTTTTACTGCGACCGGTAACAACTTAACCAAATGGTATAGCGTTAACGTTACCGGAGTTACGCTAGACCAGAATGCAACTACTCCTACTCCTACTCCTACTCCTACTCCTACTCCTACTCCTACTCCCTTGACGTTTCCATTACAATCATTGATACCAGATCAAGAGCAAGCTGGACAGCCTGAGCAGCCACAACCACAGCAACAGCTGCCATCACCCACTTTAACTCCAAGTCCACAAGGATTACCGATAGACGACTCACCCATGCAACAATCCATGCAGGGAGGAAATGAGCCAGATATAATTGAGGGCTCACTATTTGCTGATGATATAGAAGGAGATAATGGTGATGATAGAATTCAAGGTGGTGGCGGAGATGACACCATAAGAGGAGATAATGGCGATGATTATCTTCAAGGAGATGAGGGTAACGATAACTTGAGAGGCGTAAACGGAGATGATATGCTTTTTGGAGGGAGTGGAGATGATGTTTTGGATGGTGGGAATGGAGAGGATAACTTTAGCTGTGGTGGTGGAACCGATACCATTATGGACTTCTCTTCTCAGGACGATATGAAATCAAACGACTGTGAAATCTCATAACATCCATTTTATCTCTAGTGGAAAAACTCCCTACTAACTGGTGGAAAATACGGTACTTAGGAGTAGGGCTTAGCGCAGGTAAATAAGTTCAACTGAGAATAGGGTAGGGTAATAGATGAATGGTTCTACTGTGGTGTTGAAAGAGTTTTCGTTTATCTTCATCTGAAAGCCCATGGACATCACGTGTATGATATAGGCAAATTCCCTTTAAGTTTACATCAAACTTATGAGGGAGTTGCATTTCATATTTCATTAGAGCATTTTCCTTGTCATAATGAAAGAAGGGCCCCAAATCACCTATGACTGTCACACTACTTCTACCAGAGTTTTTGGCAAACTCTACTGTTTGTTTTACAAATGGCATCAAACCATCTATCGAACCAAAATATCCCTTTAGAGAATCCATTATCAAAAGTCTCTGCTCCTTTTCACACCTTCTAACATCAATACAGGCAGGATCTTCTGACAGTACTTGCCTTACTGAGTCTACAGTTTCATAAAAGGGTAGTATTACAACGATTTCATTTCCATCATAAAGAGCAGACTTTGTATATTGGGAATACATTTCCCTCAGGGTTAGAAGATTTGGATATTCGACAAGAAGATGCGATCCAATCTCAGATTTTCTTAGGTCTTTTGATATATCTTCAGCATAGCCACGAAGGATAGTTTGAGCTCCCTTACTCATTTCTCAGAACGACATAATAGTGTACTTTATTATATAAAAATGCGAAACATCTTGACTGGAAGAAGTGTCTTGCTTCATGTTCTGAATATGTTGGTAGTATTATTTCTCTCTGTCTTTCCTGTTGGACCTGGATTTGTTCAGATCTATACCAAGTTCTTTTGTCAGATCTCTTAATGATATAGGTTTTGAGATCAAGCTATCTATCTTAACGTCTGGCAATACCCTAGCCATTTCCTTAAGATTGATCTCAAATGCAGACATTAGTATGACTCTGACCCCGCCTTGTAGGTTTTTGATCCTCTTGACAAGCTCATAGCCATTCATTTGTGGCATTCTTATGTCAGACAAAACCATATCCACTTTACCCGTGTTATTTTTGAAATATTCTAATGCTATCAGAGGATCGGTGAATGCATGAACCTCTAGTCCTCTCCTTTGCAGCCAGAGTTTGATAGGCTCGACTATATCAGGCTCGTCGTCAACTACCAATATGGACTGGCTATTTGACAGCAATTGTAATAACAGTCATCTCTGTTGCCAAGGTAATATAGATATCGATCGATAGTAGAATGGCATAGGGCTTCTCTCAGATTATCAGATCAAAGTGGTATCTAAAGAGCCACAGTGGTTGATGACGGGTCCTAAACCCTAAGGCTCCAAATATATAAATTCTCAGAAACATGGACTAAAAATCACAAGTTATACATACAACAAGTAAAGAAGGATAGAGCCAAAGGAGACTACTTTGAGATGATAACTCTTTAATATCTATTAGCAATATAGAAAATCCTAAAACGTTCATAGGAAGTAAACCCGCAGGTGTGGCTCAATATTTCGGGGGAACCTGAGCCATCTTACCTGCGATTATTTTATATAAAAAGGTCAAAATACTTAACCTTGTCGAAATGTGAACCTATGTGCTCGCCTTTTTAGTAAATATGGTCAAATCAGGTAACGGGAAGAACAAGTTTAAGCAGACTCGGAGAATAGCCATCATGGACTTCCAACCCCTGGAGAAGGGTTATAGGACTACTCTCCGATCTAGTTATTTTTGGAAAATATAGGATATAAGCAAACCGCAGGAAGATAAGGAGAATGTGATCAATCCTAAAGCTAGATGTTTACCTTCCTGCGGAGTGATGAAGGATTCCGTATTCATATTTCATTTGATGCTAATGTGGGTAACCACACTATCAAACTGTTAATCCCTCTAGAATAAAGTGGAGTACAAATGAAATCCGAAGAGGCAATCTATGAAGAAGTTAGTTCTGTCGTGTAAATATTGTTACTATACAATGGTACATCCCGGTTATCTGACTCTATTTTCGTGACAAACTTAAAAGCAACAACAATCACAAAACCACTGTATGTCTAAAAAAATGACACCCGGAGAAGTGCTCAATGCAGTAACTGAAGGTATCAACACAGGGAATCTAGATTCCCTCATGACACTCTATGAGGCTGATGCGTGTTTTGCATCGCAGCCAGGACAACTTGCAAAGAATCCAGAATCTGTACGCCAAAGTCTACGTAGATTCATTGACTTGAAGGGCAAGTTGGATCTAAAAGTAAAGAGGGTACTTCAAGCAAGCGATCTTGCTCTTGTAACTAGTGAATGGTCATTCAGTGGAACTGGACCTGAAGGTAATCCTGTTAATATGGCTGCCAAATCTGCGGACGTTCTGCGTCGTCAGGCCGATGGAACTTGGCGATTTGTCATAGATAATCCTTGGGGGACAGACTAATGAGACAACCCCACATTGCTCCATCCTTTTCTTGATCTACCTTTGTCTCTCCAGTCTTCTTTGCAGGCGCTGAAGCTTTATCGATTATAAGATGAAGGGGAAGAAGAAAACCCTACTAATTCTTATCACATCGATTGTTGTCTCTATAGGTATTATAGTAGCAATATTTCTTAGCTAGCTAATACGATATGATAATAAGATGTGAAGAACGCAGTCATGAACTAGTAGGAGATGAGGCTGCGTACCTCGTTAAAGGCAAGTCATATTGTGAGGATTGTTATAGAGCCATTAAGAAGGCAGCTAAGACATCATCTCTTTAGTGGATATCACTAAAGATACTGTCATAATAGACCACATGCGAACGTGTGGGCCTCCCCGATTGGCGTGGTTGGGATCCTGGCTGTCCGGTAGCCAAAACCTACCGTTTTTGTTTGTATAAAGATATCCTTAAGGAAAAAGATCATTTTCGATAGAGCAAGGATTCATTATCAATTTATTCCAGACCTACCAGACAGAATAAAGTCATCATACTTCTATTACACGAGAAGGGGTAAATAGTCAGTGCTAATATCCCTAGATCGAGGATAGTTATAGCTGCAATAACTGCTAAGAAAGGTCCCGAGTCAAGCATGTCCCGCTTTTCCAGTAGTTCTGCTGGACGCATGTTTTGACATTGATGATTAAGGCTCGAAGATAAGATTGTAGTCTCTCCTAAAGAGGAATACATGGGATCAAATCAGGCAATAATTATATAGATTGTTATGGTATTAAGAATTATATAATTTGTAAACCTCATTGTTTATAAATGACTTTTCTATTTATAAAGTTATGACTGATAACATTAAATCCCTTGTTCAATCCTCAGGCTCATTAGAAAATGGAGATCAAAAAGATGTACATCACAGTAGTAAAATAAATGTATTAGGTGTAGCTGGTAGTTTGCGACAAGAGTCTTATAGCACTCTTGGCTTGAAGATAGTATTGGAGGAGGCAAAAAAATATGGCTCAAAGTCAGACTTGCTTGACTTGCGAGAGTTAAATCTTCCTCTCTATGATCCAGCCCGAATTCCTTCTAGCGAGTCTGCTTCCGATAACACTAGGAGAAATTCTCTGGAAAGAACTGAAACTGCATTGAAATGGGCTGATGCATTAATATTAGCATCGCCTGACTACCACGGATCGATGTCAGGCACGGTCAAAAACTTTCTTGACTACTTTTGGGAAGAGTTCGCTGGAAAAACATTTGGATATATAGTGGCGTCGCATGAAAAAGGGCTGACTGTGGCGGATCAGATGCGAACAGCTATACGTCAGTGTTATGGTTGGAGCATGCCTTATAATATATCGATAAATGGAGAAAAAGACTTTGATTCAAGAGGGATTTTAGTCAATTCTGCATTAGCCAAGAGATTAAAGATGCTGGCCCGTGATTTGGTAATATATGGAACACTAATCAGAAAGCAGTTTTTAAGTGATGTAGCTGACTATAAAATATCAGATAGTTTTGCCTCTCATTACAGGGGCTATTATAATTAGTATGTACTATCATTAAATAATCACTACGTCTAACAATTGATCTGAGCAGGTTTCTTATAGGACGTAGTCATGTGTTATGCTGTTGCCCAACTGTCAGATAGAATCCGTTGGACTTCCCTTTACTTTGTACTTCCATTAATTTGCTTAAGAAACTTTCTATGGGACCGTTTTCCAAAAGATTGGGTGATATTCTTTTAATTAAAAGCAAGAAAAAATGACCTATACATAAACAGACCTCTGGGAATGCCTTCGGAACTACTATCACTAACAGTCCGAAGTACGACTCCGACTACAGTGGAGGTGAGAGTCGACATGGCTAAAGTTCTGTAATCATCCCCGCACTGTTACATCTTTTCTTATATCAAAACTCTTTCCAGAGTTTTCATCTGTAAAAGTGTATCTCAGAACATAGTCTCCTGGCGGGAACGGAGAGGTTTGGTCAATTGACAATTGAAGCATAAGTTCTTTATTCTGATGATGTGATACCAGGTTACTTAATTGCAAGTCCTCCTGACCGGCGAGAATTGAGCCGTCGGGTGTTGAAATTGTGAAGTCAGCAGTGAAATTCATTGTGTATAGCTGATTGCCATTTTCATCGGTGACATTCCCGTAAGAGTAGCCCACAGGTTCCACGTATAGCAAAAACGTCTCTCCAGGTGCAAATACGTTAGATTCTTTTTCATCATACATTCCGTATCC
>JALZGI010000313.1 GCA_030861105.1 Thermoproteota archaeon | reverse complement strand
TCGGGATGCTATCAAGGAGTATGGCGCCGACTCCATCCGATTGGCCATGTTAAGCTCGGCAGAACTTTTGCAGGATGCTGACTTTTCATTTGATACTGTTAAAGGGATTCGCTCTAGGTTGTATGATATTTACAACGCTGCCGTTGAATGTCTTGATCATGACGAATTACATGGCGCGGTGCGGACGGAAAAAAAGACCGAGCTCGAAGACAGATGGTTAGTTAGCAGGTTGCAGCGGGTTATAGCCGACACTACGATTTTAATGGACAAGTTAAGAGTAAGAGAAGCCCTGCACAATATTCTTTATCTATTAGAACAGGATCTCTACTGGTATAAGCGGAGAACAAGGTCGAAAGATCGCTGGGATTCCATTGACGCGCGGAGTATTATGGCGCAGTTTATCGGATTACGAGTTAGAATGCTTGCTCCATTCGCACCGTTTCTTTGCGAGGAGATTTGGGAAAAGATACGTATATTATTTGATTCTCCTCTTTCTTCCTCGCCTTCCATTGTATTTTCTGGCTGGCCTGTAGCAAATCCCGAAGTGGAAGACCAGACCGCAGAGGAATCAGAGGAAATCATTCAGAATGTGTTACTCGACATCCAAAATATAGTAAAGGTTACGAAGCTGGTTCCTAACAAGATCTATATCTATGTCTCTGCTAAATGGAAAAGAAAAATCTATCAAAAGATCCTTGAGATAATACTTTTAGAAAACCAAGCAAAGTTCGGAGATATAATGAAAGCGCTCAGCAAAGATCCAGAATTATCGAAAACATTAAAGAAAAATGTTAACCTAATTCACAAAATCATCGAAGACATAATTTCAATTTCAATTGAAGTTAGGAGGAGGCGGCTCGAATTAGGAGAATCCTTCGAAGAATTGCCTGCCATTAAGGATGCAGAAAAAATGATATCTGCAGAGAGTTCTACCAGGCCAGTCGAGATACTGGTATTCCAAGAGGAAGATCAACGCGGCAGTGGGAATGTTGATTTCCACTCACAAAGGGAGAACAGAATGCACTTAAAGGCGGGGCTTTCTAGACCGTTTAAGCCTGCCATATATATCGAATAAAGTTCCCCTGCAAATCACTTCGGCTTTTGGGTGCGCTTTCTATTTTGCCAAGCACTCCTTATCGAAGTTAGAATATAAACCAAAAAACCAACCGCTGCAATGATGAGCCCATACAATGAGATTCCTCCCCTTTCGAAATAGCTTCCCAGGCCCACTGTCAGAGCTCCTAGCAAAAGCAGTACTAGGCCGGAGCGAGCCGCTAATGGTATGCTGACTTTGCGTGAAGAAGGTGACGCAGCCAATTCAAACCTCAGTTAATTTCGATATGTCGTCTCATATTATCTTTCTTTCGAGCCAATATTTTTATTGAGAGACTCATCATAAATTGTCAAATGAAAATAGCGGTTGTCGGTATCGGTGTTGCTGGAGCATATCTGATGAATAGGCTCAGCGACGATCACGACAACGAGGTTGTAGGTTTTGAGAGGATGTCCGAATCAAAACACGATGCTGTTTGTGCATGGGCGACTTGCAGGAACGTAATGCTCAACATGGCTTCGAAGTGTGGTTTGAACTTTGAGGATTATGTGATGCATAACGGGGAGCATATGAGGGTGGATCTTGATCAAGACGAAACAAACGAGTACTCTAACAATTTCATTGATATCAAACTAAAAGGTATGGTTATCTATGACAAAATAAGATTAATCCAGGATATGATAAGGGGAACCAAGGTTGAGTTCGGTCGAGTGCCTCGGAAGGATAACCTGGAGGCTGACTATGATCTTATCGTTGACTCAACTGGGTTCCACAGAAATTATCTCCCAAAACCACAAAGAGAATTCTGGATTCCCTGTGTTCAATACAAAGTAAAATATGATACAGACAAGATACCATTTAACGATCTATATTTGAAAGCGTTCCCCTCTATGGCTGGTTATTTTTGGTACTTCCCATTAGGGAATGGATATGCACACATTGGAGCAGGTGACTTTCAACGCAGACGGAATAACAGATTTGTCGAAGAGTTTTTGAATCGTCATAAATGCCAAATAATAAAAAAAGTAGGAAGACCAGTACGGATAAGTCCACCCAAAAGCTGCGAACCATTTACAGACGGGAGGAAAGCTATAGGAGTAGGAGAGTCTATCGGGACAGTTTATCCTCTGCTAGGAGAAGGGATAATACCTTCAACTTGGTGTGCCGAGATATTGGTTAAAAACTTGGATGACCGAGAGGGATACAGAAGAAACGTGTTGAAAAAGTTTCAGATTTATACCACAGTGTTTAATTTCATTCGATCAAAGATTAATAATAAATTCGACTTGCTCAAGAATCCTTATCGTTTACTTAAGATCTACAACCATATGAAACGAGAAGAAGATCGCTTTGGCATGCAAGTCAGAATAGCAGATATGATTAAGGTTTCAAAGATTTGAAAACGTTCAATTAAGTCTTATTAATGGTCGACGTTGATTGGTTGAATGATCTACTCGATTAGACATTTATCATTCAAAATAATTATAAGATAGGTTCGGAAAGTGATGTTGATGAGCAAGGAAACAAACCCCCAACAGAGTGGTGCCGTAGAACAGAGAATTAATGAA
>JALZGI010000285.1 GCA_030861105.1 Thermoproteota archaeon | reverse complement strand
GCGCAGAAATGGCCGAAGACCCAGATCCACTAGATCGCACAGTTAACGCGACTTATCTCTATGCATTAGAAGAACAAACATTTAACTTTGGACATTACCAAATCCAAAGAGAATCTGACGGAAAGGTACATTTTAAAGCACAAATTTATGATATTGATGGTTATCCTCATCCTGACTCATACCTCGATCTAACTCCACAGTGAAGAAATCTGATTCGGTTTCTTTACCCTGCAAATGTATATTACACTCAGGCAAGAAGAGAGAGGGGGCTTCACTAGTAAATACTGTACCTTAGAAGACAGATAATCTTCTTAACTATACCAATAATACGGATAACCCAGCAATTTTTTCGGTCATCTTTTATATAGCTCCTAGATAACAGATTTTGCATGTCAAACGCAAAGCAAGAGATGGAAAAAAAAGAGATACCAGTAAACATACCTTCACATACAGTTAATTCGATGAAAAAAGAGTTTGGCCTAGCCGACTCAGACGTCAGCATATTTGTAACTTCTCTTATAGAAAAGAAAATTGCAGACCACATCAGCGAAGTTAATTCTAAGGTATTTTCTGAGTCCGAAACTAAGGAAATTGAAGATGACCTTAAGGGATTAGGATACATTTAGCTGAATTGTACGTCGACGAGCGATAGTCAGGTGATAATCAACAGTACCCGGTTAAGGCAGATCCTAACACTATGTCGACCCTTCTACATTCTGGCGAATCTGTAAGCTCCCGGGCAGTTTAGTCGCCCATTTGTGGGAAAGGCCTATTACAGTATTCTATTTGGGAAAAGTGCGCGAGGTTTCGCCTGCCATCTTTTTATCTTTGTTTCTAAGAACTAATAAGAACCTGAATTTGAACTATACATTTTCACAGCCGCGTCCAAAATCCATAGATTACAATTTGAATAGTGCATTTTTTCAAGAGTGTAATGTAAATCTCTTGTCAGTAGCAATTTTCAAGTGGTCAGTTGTAACTGATCACTATTTGATCATTACCGCTGCAAGAAGAGCAGGAGTGGTGAAATAGGTATGAGCAAGCCCAGAGTGATTGTTATGGGACTAGATGGGATACCCTCAGACCTGCTTTTTAACAATCTTGTCAAAGAATTACCAAACATCCGCAAGATGATGGAAAATGGCATGTATGCGACACTGGAAAGCTGTAACCCTCCAATAACAATTCCTGCCTGGATGGTCATGATGACGGGCAAAAGTCCTGGCGAGCTTGGGGTTTACGGCTGGAGGCAGCGCAAGGGATTTTCATATAACGATGGCTGGCTTGCGAGCTCACTGTCAATAAAAGAACCAAAGGTGTGGGATATATTGTCGAGACAAGGAAAAAAGACTTGCTTAATTGGCATTCCTCCTAGTTACCCACCATTTATGGTCAACGGCAGCATGATTTCGTGCTCTCTTACTCCAAAAGAGAGCAACAATTTCACCTATCCCCCCGAACTAGCAGATGAGGTGAAAAATTGGGCTGGCGGTAATTATCTCTTTGATATTCCATTTAGAATTACCGACCGTGATGCAGCATTACGGATGCTTTATGAAATGACTGAAAAAAGATTCAATGTGATAATGCACCTTCTAGAAAAAGAAGATTGGGACTACTTCATGTTCGTTGAAATAGGATTTGACAGGTTACACCACATGTTTTGGAAATATCATGATAGGACTCATCCGAAGTATCAACCAGGCAACAAATATGCCAACGTCATTCCTCAATATTACAAGTATGTTGACAAAAAAATCGGAGATATATTGTCAATTATTGACGACAATACATACGTTCTCTTAGTTTCAGATCATGGCACTGCTAGTATGAAGGGTGCCTTTTGCGTCAATGAGTGGTTGATAAGAGAAGGCCTGCTCGTCTTAAAGGAATACCCTACCTCTGTAGCGGACTTGGGTAAGTGTCAAGTGGACTGGGAAAAAACAACAGCGTGGGGGTGGGGAGGATACTACGCTAGAATATTTCTTAACGTTCAAGAAAGGGAATCACAGGGCAGGATACCCGTGCAGCAGTACGATAGAATAAGAGAAGAGGTGAAGACAAGACTTCTCGCTGTTACAGGTCCAGAAGGAGAAAAGTTCGATAACAAGGTATTTTATCCTGAGGAGCTTTATCACCAATGCAATGGTTCAAAACCGGATCTCATAGTATATTTTGACAACCTTTCTTGGCGCTCTGCTGGAACGATTGGACATAACAGAATGTACTTGGAGGAGAACGACATAGGCCCGGACGATTCAATACATTGGATGGACGGTGTCTTTTTGCTATATAATAAAAGCATGTCTAATCATCATGATAGTAGGCTAGATAAACTCAGTATCTATGATGTAGCACCAATCATTCTCGATATTTTTAACGCAGAAGTGCCAAGCGATATGCAGGGAAAAGTAGCAGGAGAGGTGAGCAGATGGGTACATCGACAGTAACAAAAGAAACGGACGGAAAAGAAGTTAATGTAACTAGTAGACATGCTATTACTTCTTCAAAGTCAAATTATTCGTCATTTGTAATATGGTTGACAGGTCTACCCAGTTCAGGAAAGACTACAATAGCTTCTGCATTGAAACCGAAACTGGACAAATTGGGAATACGTTCTCAGATATTGGATGGTGATGTTATGAGGCAAGAATTAAGTCCCAATCTTGGATTTACACGAAAAGATAGATACGAGCATGTAAAAAAGGTAATCTACCTTTGCAAGATTCTATCTAACAATGGAATAGCAAGTATCGTTACGATAGTCTCTCCAGACAAAGAAATTAGAGCCTTTGTAAGAGATCAATTAGGTGGCTTGATAGAAGTTTATGTGAAATGCTCGCTCGGGACATGTATAAAAAGAGATTGTAAGGGACTTTACAAAAAGGCGCTAAATGGTGAAATGACTAATCTCATAGGTTTGCAGGACCCGTATGAGGAACCTGTTAATCCTGAAGTTATAGCGGATACAGAACATAAAAGTCTCGATG
>JALZGI010000247.1 GCA_030861105.1 Thermoproteota archaeon | reverse complement strand
TCCTATTATATCGCTCTTCAACTGCTGGTAAATCATTATCAGCGATTTCAAGAAGATTAACAACTTGCCTGACACCTATACCTTTTCTCTTAGCTAATTTGTATAACTTTAGAAATGGTTCAATATTACCTCTAAGCTCTTCATAAACCATATTCAGTTTGTGTAGCTGTTTTAGCTTCCAATATTCTATATAGACTTTAGTTGCCTCTGACTCTCTTAGGTTTAGTTCAATTGCTACTTGTAGCGGAGTCTTTCTATCAGAAAAGAGTTTGTAGGCTTGGGCTGATATAGATAGTTGTTGCTGTCCTTGTTCTTTAGATCCTTCAGCCTTCTCTTTAACTGCCTTATTCAAAATAATTCTTATATCACATGGAGATATTCTTGCCTCCTTACATATTTCACGATAAGTCTTTGCCTGATTGTAAAGTTCTAGTACGAGTCTTTGTCTTTCCTGTTTAGTCAATATCGTCATATATCTTGTATCTTTAAGAATTATAGTATAATGGAAGCTTAAAGTGTTGTTATCATTTGATATCAGTTTAGTTATCATTGCTACCACTTGGTTATCTCTGCTATCATCTGCTTCCGACTGTTACCATTGTACGGTATTTGAATTCAGAGTATCTATCATAATTCTGTCATATATGCACTAATATTGTACTGAATTTCTTTTAAAATATAGTAATTAATAATATATCTAATGGGCTATTATACTAATATTTCTTATAATTTTCTTGTATTTCTTCATCACTACTTTACAGTGACTTATATTTTATCCTTAGGAGATATTCTACGAAATAAAGCTCAGGTTTTGTTATTCAATATCTATTATTTTAAATCTTTCAGACCATCACATACAAGAAGTTACTTCAGAAACCTCGTGCCTTGGGATGTTATGAAATATTCATACACTTAATATGATTATAGAATGGAGGCTCGGATGCTCTGGAGGTACTTTCGTATTGTAATCATCTGCAGTATATTCTTTATTAATTAACATGTTTAAGATTATTCGCAAATCTAAATTTGTATCAGTTTTATGACATGATTGAAAGATGTGCCTTGTTAAGAAATATTATATTCCAGATACTTAGTAACAGGGGGTTCCACACATTTTCAAAAATACATGATATGAAATCTTCAGACATCCATCACATTAAAGATTAAAGCTCTTTACATTAAAAATAATAATAAAATCGCCTATTACAATAATAACTTTAACAAATAGATATCGGAAGCTTAGTTATCTTAACTACTAAATACACAAATTCAGCGGTATCAATAATTTTCACTCCAAGGATGATAGCGATTATAAATTTACAAAATATATTAAAATAATCGTTTTTGATAATTTCTTATCTTCTATTAGAAATAATAATCAATATTAACAAATAATAAAGGGATTTAAGTAATATTATTTAATTATCGTAATGTAAGTGTCTTATGATACATGATGAGATAAAGAAGTATCGCATATTTAGTGATGGACTTCAGCAGAGGCGTAAGGTGGAATATTATGCTAACAGAGTATAATTCATACAGAAATAATCCAAAGCCAAATGGAAAAGATAGAGAATTAAAAGTCAATGAATTTCGCATGTATATTCATGGACCTTTTGCTACAAATATTTATGTAGATGTACGACAAATCGAAGAATTGAGAACGAGAACACCCTTTAGCGAAAGTGAAATTCAGATATTAAAGTCCATAAAAAAAAGACCTAAGGCAAAAGAAAAAATCTACAAGCAGGTTAACGGTAACATATCAGATGTTTCAACAACAATTGAAAATCTAAAGCTAAAAGGTTTTGTGAAACCAATCACTAAGCGAACTATATCGTTTTCCCATATGGAACGCCTTTCAATTACGCCTGAAGCATTAGAGAAATACAAAAGGAGTTCCATCGATGATAACAACTGTATTAATGATAGATCACTTGAGGATTTTAAGCAAAAAATAAAAATGGGAACGGAAATAGACAATTACAAGCTGCGGCACTCATTTTTTGGTCAAGATGAAGCAGGCTCATTTTTTAGTCAGGAAGATCTCCCAGTCCTGCTGGAAGTGGTTTCTATAAAAGATTTCTTTGAAGATCTCTCCAATTCTTGCAGAGATCTAAATAAACTTGAATTCAAGAGAAATACCGTCTATTTCTATGCGTCTGGTGTAGGGATATTTTCAAGCCAGGTCACAGTAAAAATTGATAAAGACGTAGATATTACAAAGATCAAAGGAAAATTAGAAGAGAAGGTTAAAGAAGCAATCCAGGATCTATTTAAATCAGAAATTTCTAAGATAATTCAAAACTTTGTATCGCATGCTCCTGCTCACCTTAAATTGGTTCGTCGAATTTTTGACATTAATTCTTCTAAAGTTGGCAAGTTAGCTTGGCTTCATAAAATCTATTGGTTTTATGGAGATCAGTTCTTTAATGATAATGCAGATGGCATAGGAGCTTTAAATTTTGAAATGAGAAGAGAGTTTAATAACCTATTAGAGCAAGCTCTTGAAGATACGTTACCTGTTGAAGATCGCTACGTATATTATGGATGGGGAAGGTCACTTATCTTAACTAGGAATAACAATCCAGATACTGAGGAATGGATTAATAAGATAGCTAATTTGGTAGAAATTGGTCAATATTCCTGTTTTGGCCATATTTTACTTGACTATTATTTGACTAAGAAGATTTATGACCTAACCGTGGATGAACCAATAATAGAGCAACAATCCAAGATACTTATAAAAAAGATTGAAGACCTTGACACAATCAGATCTGCCAGTATTACATACCTTGAACAGTTCAGATCTGGAATTAATATTATACTTCAATGTGATCAACCTTCACTTGTTGATAAACTTGAGAAGCAGTGGCGTGTTGAGCAACTGGAGAAAAACATCCATAATAAGCTGCATTCAGTCGAGAAAGAGCGTTCAAGCAGAGAACAGTCAATACTTACCGATAAACAAGATCGATTAAATAAAACAGCATTCATTTTCACAATTATCTCTCTAGCAAGTGTAATGGCAGCAGTGGTAACATTATCACCATTAAAGAGTATATTTAATGAAAATACTCATGGTTTTGAAATGACAAGCCAACTTTCATTTGTTATGC
>JALZGI010000243.1 GCA_030861105.1 Thermoproteota archaeon | reverse complement strand
GAGCCAGAGACAAATGATCATGATGTACTTGTAAGGGTCAAGGTTGCAGGTGTAAATCCTATTGACAATTTTGTTGTTTCCGGTGCTTTACCAAAATTAATTCCACTGCCAAATCATATACCTGGAGCTGAAATAAGCGGAATAGTAGAAGAACTTGGAAGTCATGTTAGAAAGAATAATCTAAAGAAGGGTGACAGGGTCGTCATATACAATAAAGTGTTTGATGGAACTTGTGATATGTGTCTGAATGGTCTAGAGATGGTATGTCGCAATGGTGGTCTAATTGGGGTAGTTACCAATGGCGGATTTGCAGAGTATATTTCTGTGCCTGAAAGAAATGTTTTCAAGATACCGGATAGCTTGGATTGGGACACGGCTGCAAGTCTGCCTGTAACATCTTTAACACCTTATCATGCATTAAGGGAAGCATCTCTAAAAATTAACGAATACATAGCTGTTTTTGGAGCATCTGGAAGTACAGGAATGATAGCAGTTCAATTGGCCAAGAAAATGGGTGCAAAGGTTATTGCAGTTTCAAAGCATAAATGGATAAAAGAAAATGAATTTGGTGGAGCGGATTATCTAATAAGTGATTATAATAGAGTGGCAGATGAGGTAAAAGATATTACAGAGGGTAAAATGGCAGATGTAGTTCTAAATTCATTGGGCGTCGAAACTTGGGAAAACAGTTATGCTTCAATAGGTATTAATGGAAGATGGGTAACTTTTGGTACTTTAAGTGGTCCAGATATTAAGCTAAATCTTCGATCTCTTTATACGAGACAAATAAAATTGCTGGGGTCTACCGGCGGAACTAGAAGGGAATTACAAGAGGTTATAGACCTAGCAGCCAATAAAGAGATAAGAGTTAAAGTATGGAAAAAGCTTAGGCTGGACAATGTAAAAGAAGCAATAGAGGCTCTGTCTGCAGAAGAAAGAGATGGCAGAATTTTGTTAGAGATAACATAGAAACAAGAAGATGCAAAAACAAACCAAGATAAAGTATCTATCCTCATTTAATTGTTAAATAGTATTGTTTTAATGTTAGAGAAGCTAAGTCAGAAGGACAATGCAAATTGCAGAAAATGAGTCGAAAATGAATCAAAGACACAGATACAGTATACCAAGCACACTTAATCCGTTAACTAGATCTTTATTTGTTGTTATGAGAAAACGGCGACTTGCTACTACTCATCCTTCACACAACTGTCATACGCATGAGTGTATACTGCATAATTATCACCAAGACGTTCAGGGTCCATAGTACCTCATATAATGATGATGATGATATATTCTTATAGCATATATTTGAGCATAGAGATAGACATATAGATATAATTATCCAAGTAATGTATCCACATCATTGAAAACAGAACAGAACAATAAATCAAAATCATCATCCTTACTTTATCTATCCTCACTAACAACAAGGGTTGGAATAGTTTACTTTGGTGTAACGATAGGCTTAGCTCTTCAAATTGGAGCGGCCAATTGGGATATCATATGGCATGGCGTTACCGATGTTGAGAGCTTCTTTACTCCTCCTCATACCGTATTATATTCAGGCGTGGCTCTGACCATTGGTTCAGTATTCCTAGGAATTATTTTATACATAAGGCAGATGGCAACAATAGTGAGAGGGGAAAAAGTGTCTGAACAGCAACAGCAGAAAGTCAACCCAAATGAACTTACGACAACTAAGTCATTATCTAGTACTTTAAGTGGTGGAGGACAAGGTTTACCCTCTTCCTTTCAGTTATTGAATTCACCTAATTATTTGATGGAATCTTTGTCCAGAATGCCATATCCTATCAAGCTTGTTGCTATTGGTACTATTATTGAAATTTTTGCAGGAGGATTTGATAGCTGGTGGCATTATACCTTTGGATTTGATGGACTACTTAGCCCTCCTCATTTAATGCTTACTACAGGAATGCTAACATCTGTTTATGGCGCATTAATAGGCATATACATATTACTAGAGGGCAACAGACATGTCAATAATAGTAAGAGTACCCTACTCAAAGTATCATTTACTGTGACATATGCTGTTGCTTGGATAGTATCGGTTAACACGATTTTCATGTTTAGCCTACCATACTCTAAAGGTCAGTATTTTGATTTTAATCCTGACCCACTTGCAGCGCTTCTTATTGCGTCCATTGCTATTCCGTTTGTTTCTGGAATGATATTTTATTCGGCCACAAAAACTCTCAGAGATGTACATTTCAGATTCACCTTTATTACCTTAGCATTTATGATAATTCATTCAACGGCTACTATAATCTCAAATCCTCATTTTGTAATATTGTATCCGTTGTACCTACTCAACATTATCCCTGCATTGATAGCTGACATCTTGATTTCATTAAGAAGAAACCAAAACAATAAAAAAGAAAACAGTTCTGTAATAAATAGAAGAAAGTCAAGACATACACAAATTCCTTTAGAAAAGAAAAGAGCAAGAATGTTGGATCTCTTGAGAAATCAAACACTGGTGGCAGTATTTGGTTCTGCAATTGTTCCTGCATTTTTCATAACGCTTTTCTTCCCCTGGTCAGTTAATGTTTATAAGGAATTTTTTGGAATAGATATGAACACATTTGAAAGTATAGCAATATTTGACCGATTGCTTTGGCCGTTTATAGTCTTATTTGTGATTCCTGTATCTGTTTTAATGTCAATTATTGGTAGCTATATTATGTCAGCAGTTCTTGACAAGCCATTGCAACAAGATGTTCACATATAGTGAATTAGCACACAAATCATGTTAGCTCCGGTATTTACTAAACTGATTGCTATCAGCTGTAGTATATACTTGCTATCTTTGGTTAGCTATGACCCTATGCCAATTGCTTTGGCAGCTCAAAGTGTTAATAATAACAACAACAATAACGATCCGATCATAAAAGCAATACAAGAAGCTTCGTCTACTAATATTAAATACTTGAAAGCAAAAGCTACGGTAAAGGATTTTGAATTGAATGTAGTCGTACCTATAACAAGTGAACTGATGTCAAAGGGTTTGGCCGTCAAAAATCAAATGAAAGAAAATGAAGCAATGCTATTTGTCTTCAAGGAACCATCCAAACATTCGTTTTGGATGAAAGACATGAAGTTTCCAATTGACATCATGTGGTTAGACAACAATGGCAAAATAGTTCATATTGAAGAGAATTTAGAGCCTTGTCCTTTGGCTCTTGTCTGTCCTAGCTACATTCCCAATGCAGATTCACAATATGTATTGGAGACGGTAGCAGGATTTACCCAAAAATATAATATTAATGTAGGAACCGATGTTGATTTAGAATTGGTCAAATAGCTTCTATCAGATCGATAGTGAGAGGAAGGACTGGTCTATTAAGAACCGCTCCGATGGCGGCGTTTATCGTTACAGATTACTGTATATACTGATTGGAGAAAGTGTAAGATGACAATTTGCAAAAATTTAGACATTCATTTATTGTTGAAAGCCCTATAGAAAGGGTTTGGCATCTTTATACAGATATCAAGCATTTAGAAATGATAACCCCAAAAGGAATAGAACTTAAAATCATTTGTACTACTGACCAAAATATAACTCAAGGACAAGAGATATGGGTGAGCGGCAAAATCTTTGGAAAAATGAGAAGAAGAATTAAATGGCATTCAAAGATTACGTTCCTCAAGCCACATGAATATATAGACGAAATGCTATCCGGTCCGTTCAAAAGATGGAGACATCTGCACAGGTTTCATAGTATTGAAGGAAAACATACGGAGATAATAGATGAAGTAGAAGTTGAATTGCCATACGGCATAATAGGAAAGTTATTCGAGCGCTATACCTGCAAACAATTACAGAATATTTTTGAATATAGAAAAATAGCTACAATCAAAGCACTGGAACAATAACCTTATTTTATTACGAATTTACCTCTTTTATCATAATGTTTCTAAACGAGACTTTTGATTTGTCATCATGGGCCTGCAGTCCTATATATCCTTCTGTCATCCTACTACCAGTAAATTCTGTTACCTTATGCCCATTTATGATAACAGTATATGCTTGGTCTTTTGTTTGAATCTCCATTGTGTTCCACTGGCCCCGAATTTTCGAAACTTTTTTATTTGGAGCAGCGAAGTCATAAATCGCTCCTGTTTGATGCATAGGCTCCCCTGCCTTATCATCTATTTGTATTTCATAACCTTCTCTTACTGCAATATTCGGGTTATTATCAGGATCAGGAAAACGCACAAAGACTCCTGAATTGTCGCCCTCATCTGATACCTTCCATTCTAGTTTGAGTATAAAATTATTGTATATCCTCTCTGAATACCACAATAATCCCATTCCTCCTTCTGATTGAAGAGAAGCATCTGATCCTGCTATTATAAATCTCCCGTCCCCCGCCATTTTCCAACCATCCAAAGTCTTGCCATCGAATACTAATGTAAAATCCCTATCATCATCGTTATAATCATCAATATCAGCCGAAGAATTGTTTTTAATAGGCATCTCTATCTTTTGCTTCACATTCCTGCTATTAGAGTGGTCTTTGTCTGGGCTTTTGGTATTATCAATCGACTGTTGCTCTGACGTATTTGTAAATATTAAGATAAGACCTACAAATATTATAGCAAGCAAAAGGACTAATATCTTTATCATAATTATAAAAGGGTAACATAGCAGGAATAGTAATATCTGTTGTACTGATAAGTCTATTTGTAACTTTTAGATCAATTAGGCAATCCAAAATAGTGCATCATCATCATCATCGTCATCATCGTCATTTGTTTTTGTTCCTATGCCGCTCTGTCTTGATTTCTATGTTCTTCATTTACGTGTTTACTTAGTTCGCGAACGTCATCAAATTCCTTTTGACAAACTTCGCATACTGGATGGTGTAGATGCTCATCCCCTTTTTTTGATTCCATAATCTATGATAATGATAATAGCATTAAAACCTTTTACTTGGTGAATTTTCACCATAGCTCAGCATCACCAGATGATGTAATCGTGAAGTATGAAAATAGGCATTAGCATTTGTGGAAGAATCTTCTTAAGACGCATAATTCTAAATATTAGAGGGTTTCATTTTAAATATCAGCCTGTGATATTAATAATATTCATACTCCTATTATTACTATTGTAGTGGGCTCTTGTTTTCCGGTTTACGCTACAATTTCAGAATTTCCAGATGATAAAGGAGTTATGATGTATACTACAACGGAGTTCACGTAAAGTATACAACCCTCTATTTGTGGCTAATGGAGGAATAAAATACTATTCCGAATATGAAAGGAACGGCGACAACCAATCTAGACAATATTTCATAAACACTGCCGATTGGCTTGTTGTATCTGCACTCCAATGAATGAATAAATGATGAATTTAGTCAATCAGAGGAAACTTTGTTATTCTATTTCTAATCTATACTTTTATTTTAATAGCCATACCATGATGTTCAATTAACTTTCCTCTCTGCTCCTTTGAGAATCTATCAAAATCTTTTTCATGATAAAGACAAAAGCCCTTCATAGCAATATTTTCAAATGTTGTTGGTAATGATAATTCATGGTCAATAAGGTCATTCTTTCTACCTTTGAAAGGATAAGCTCCCATATCACTTAAGGTGAAAAGTCCACTTTTCCCCTTTTCTTTGGCATGTTTTGCTATATTTCTTTTGAAAATCATGTCATTTCTCTTGCCAAAATATTCCTTTAAAGAATCAATAATTACAAGTGATTGTTCCTTTTCATATTTTGAGACATCTACATCTGCTTTACCATCAGAAAGTGTTTTTCTAACAGAATCAGTAGTTTCGTAAAATGGATTGATAAGAACTATATCATTTTTCTCTTCAATTTGCTGTTTTATACAAAGCGAATAAAAGTCTCTGAATGTATCTAGGTTGGGATATACTATTAGATAATGAGCACCGTAATCTGTGTTTGATATTTGGTTTACTGCATCTTCATTATTGGTTTCGAATAATTTTCCTTGACTAGTTATTGTAACTCACCCACCACTTTTTTGTCCCTTCCTTCTCCTCATCCTGGGTGTCCCCCCACCTACTTAAATTTCAAATTATTAAATATAATGGTTTCAATGTGACGAAATTTGTTTATAATTGACATTGTTACTTAACCTTAGGCTCCTAGTAGAAATAGAAAAAATAGTATTTAGTCTTAAATCCATCCATACATCCATCTAAACAACTACTGAAGTCTAGGATTATAAAAAATTGCAAACAAACTGTCATTACCTTTGATTGTGGGATTACGCTTAAGTAACCGTTATTTTCCCCACTGTGGGTAGTTTGAAAAGACACTTTGTTGTTGATATTATTATAATACTTAGCATTAGCATGTTGTTGGTTTCTGTATCTTCCCTTGGTTTGACTGTTTCAAACATCCCTACTAGTCATGCACAAATATCCAATGCTAAGGTGTTTGTGATGTATGCTGCTTCTCTGATAAAGACTTTTGAAGAAACCTTAGGGCCTGCCTTTCAGAAGGAAACTGGCTATATCTATGATAGCGAGCCCAGGGGCTCAGTGCAAATTGCAAATATGATAATGGATGGTTTAAGAACACCTGATATCTTTGTAAGTGCAGGGACTGCTCCAATACAGAGGCTCATGAATAAGACTATCCCCATGGCGGATTGGCTGGTCAAATTTGGATCTTCTGAAATGGTGATTGCATATTCTCCAAAGAGTCGCTTTTTTAGTGATTTAGAGAAAGCAAGAAATAGAGAAATACCTTGGTATCAAGTATTAACTAGACAAGATTTCAAGTTTGGAAGAACCGACCCTGAGTTAGATCCAAAGGGATATTATATGATTATCACTGCTGAACTTGCAAACTTGTATTATAATGATTCGGGACTAAAGCAAAGGACAATTGGAGAAGATAGAAATCCGAAGCAAATCTTTCCAGAGGAAATACTGAAAACTATTTTGGAGCAAGGCCAGTTAGATGCTGTTGCAGCATACAAACATGAGGCTGTGGCAAGAGGACTTCCTTATATCACATTACCCCCTCAGATTAATCTTGCAGATCCCACATTTGTTGACTTTTACAAGAAAGGTTCATACATCATAGAGAATGGTGGTCAAACTGTATATGGTGCACCAATCTATTTTTCTTTTACAATTCCTACTACTGCGAAAAACATCGAGGGAGCAATTTCTTTCGGAGACTTTATACTATCTACTGATGGTAAAAATATTTTAAAAGATCAAGGTTTGAATCCAATTAGACCTCTATTAGAAGGTGACATAACAAGGGTTCCTACTAGCATGAAAAGTATTTTGATGGATGAAAAATTAATGGAGGAAAAGGCCATGAATGCAACAATAGTCAAATAAAAATACTATAGCACAGGCTAGGATTTGTATACCAGTAACAGTTGCAAGCAAACTGCCATCGCCTTCGATTTAGATTATTAATGATAGTAAGGGACGATATCAAATGAAGAAGTATTCTTCCTCCTAAGAAAGTTCCATGCAAATTGAATGATCTAATTCAATAAATTCATAGGATGCTTGTCCGCAGAATGGTGTTAATGTCAATGGATCAGCTTCAAGAATCACTAAAGACAATAGGCGATGAGCTTAAGGGTACTGAAGAAAGAAGGGAGAAGCTTCTCAAGGGAACAAGGGATGTTATCTCATTATGCAGCAAATCGATAGTGGACCAACACTTTGGAAAGGAAAAAGAAGCAGTTGAAAAAATAACCAGTGCTGGGATAATGCTGGCTGAGTTTCGCAATTATGCAAGAGATGATCTGGAGAGATATCTGTTAACTCCAGAACAGGAATTTGTAGAAGCCTCCATCTTGCTGTCGATAACCAGAAACTCAAAAATTCCTGGCTTACATGACCTAAAGGTATCAGGGGCCGCATATGTATTGGGGTTACTTGATTCACTAGGAGAAATCAAGCGTATGGTTTATGATAAAATAAGGAGGGGCATGACAGAAGATGCAAGAAATCTCTTTGGTACTATGGAAGAGATATATGGATTGATCTACCCGTTCGCTATTTACGATAACCTTGTTAATGGGATTAAGAGAAAATTGGATGTCAACAAGATGTTAATTGAAGACGTAAGAGCTCTAATAACCGAAGAATCAAGACGGGAAAGTATGGTTGGGGCAATTAAGCAACTAGAAACACGTCTTGCCAGTTCGCAACCCTAACAAAAATTTACTCCATCTCCACAAAACTACGATTCAAACTATTCTGTGTATTACTTGGCTATTCTCTTGCTGACTAACATACCACTAAAGGGTAGGGTGTATTTCCTGCTGGAAGATTTTGCCCTATATCAAAACTAAATTATGATGTCATAAATATACAAAAGTGATTTTTTTTATGGATGATGTTTTC
>JALZGI010000194.1 GCA_030861105.1 Thermoproteota archaeon | reverse complement strand
TAAAAGTACGGAACAAACTGCTTTTCAAGAGTTATCAAGCTGTAAACTTTGAGTAATTAACCTCTTAGCAGGTAAAAAAGACGCGGAAGAAAAAGTACAGCAGCTTGATCCAGAAGAAATTGTTATTAGCCTTGTTACAATTGCAGAAATATATGAAAACGCATTTAATTATGCCAATCCAGAAGCACACATCCAAACATTTCGCTCATTCCTCAGCAACTTTCAAATTCTTAATCTGAACCTTCCCATCATAGAAAAGTTTGCAGAAGTCCGAGCCCACCTTCGGCGCAGAGGCCAAATAATTTCTGATTTTGATATATTGCTTGGCGCAACTGCCCTGCCTTATGATTTAATTGTTCTGACGTACAACAAGAAACACTTTAAACGCATCCCAGACCTCTGTCGATCTCACTACCTCCAGCGTGTGGGAGGCTACGGGTCAGTTCGAGGCCGAGCGGGAGCGGCAAGAACATAACCGACGGCAGGAGGCTAGGGACATAGGGCTCGGGTAGTCCTACAGCTAGAATAAGGTATAAAACATAAACCCCAGCAAAATCCATAACACTATGAGCGCTAGGATGGTCGGCATATCGAATTTCATAGGGAGCCCCTCTATGGATTGCTAATCCTTGCCCAATGTGGCTAAGCTAAACAAGCGCATTGAGGTTATCCTATTGGCATTATTCAAGCTATACTCCATATTCAAGCTATACTCCATGATTCATAGGGGTTAAGGTACGATTTATAATGGGGGCTTATCAATAAGGGTAGCGCGTGGTGCAGCATAGTTTACGTTTTTTAGTGCTTGGGCTCCTGATGGCTTGGTCACTGGTCTATGCGGCGAGTGGCGTTTCACCGATGCTGAGTCAGCACGCCTTGTCCGGCGAGGTTATTTTGCAAAAAGGCGTGTTCCTTGTTGCCTACCCTGATATGCCTGATCCACGCTTTCAACAGACGGTCATCCTGTTGCTCTCCCATGGAAAACGCGGGACGTTGGGGCTTATCATCAATCGGCCTACCAGGATCCAACTGTCTCAGGCGCTTCCAGACCTAGAGATTCCCGACAAGGCACGGCACCTCTTGTTTTTCGGTGGACCGGTAGGAATCAATAGCCTCCTCTTCTTAGTCCGGAGTATAGCACCCCCCGAACAGGCCGCGCAGGTCATGGCGGATGTCTACTACAGTGGGGATCGGAACACGCTTGAACGTTTGCTCACTCACCAAAAAGACCCTGACGCGCTGCGGCTGTATGCGGGCCACGCCGGTTGGGGGCCAGGGCAACTGGCAGCCGAGATCGCGCAGGGCGATTGGTTGGTCGCGCAGGGAGACGCGAAGACCGTGTTCGGAAAACAACCGGAACGCCTCTGGCCGGACCTGATCAAGCATCACCGGCCCCCGGGGCTGTTGGTCGAACGCGACAATGCAGGCGCTGCAGCGCGCCAGGGCGTAGTGCCTCGTTGAAGAACCGTACTTTTTTACCCGTTGTCGTTGCCAGTGCAACGACAGGGACTACGCAGTTTACGCCAGCCTTTGGAAATCCTCCCATTGATAGGCTCCCGATGTTTCTCCAACACTGTCCCCCAACGTTCCTTGATGTTCTTGATCTCATCGATTATTTCATTAGCCCCTTCGGAGGCCTCGCTGGCGCCGGCGATAATCTGCTTGATGAGTTCGGCTTGCTCCGGACTCACCCATCCTTGTACGTGGACAAGGCCTTGGCTCTATTTCTGTTTATTTGCGTTTGAGAGTTCCATGGTTATGTGTAACCTCGCTTAAGTTATATGTAAGTGGATGCAAGTGGTTTTATGTTAACTGTAGCTGTAGCTAAGAAGGCTAGGCCAGGTCCGGTCAATGACGATGGAAGTGATGACCATGGAAGAAGTGATGGGGTGCCCACCGATATCTCCAATAGGGCCGATGGTAACCGTGGAACCGGAATCCTGCTGCCTCAGTTCAGCCTTTTCTGGAAGGTCTGCTGGACGATCTGCTTCAGACCGGCAACCAGAGGACTGCCGAGCAGCGCGCCCAGCAGGGGGAGATCGCCTGAGACGTGGACCTCATAGGCATCGACCCACATCTCGACCCAGAATCCCATCCCGTCGAGGCGGACCTGACTGCGGTCGACAGACCACCTCACCTGCCTTATCAATGCCCCGAACTGGCTGTGGAC
>JALZGI010000187.1 GCA_030861105.1 Thermoproteota archaeon | reverse complement strand
GTGTATGACCATTCAAAACATATGCTTTTTTAAAACCTGGTTTTGCCAATAGATGGATGAAAATAGAAGATTCGTTATCTCCCTCTCCTATGCCTCCATCATAATCTTCCTCTTCAACACTAATTACTCCTCCCTTTTCGTAATCAACCAAAAATGAGCGTAAGGCTTTATTTGCTTCGCTAAGATATTTTTCGTCCCCAGTCAAATTGTAAGCAAGCATAAGAACCTTTAACCCCTGTGCTTGTGCTAATCCTGAATAATAAGGAGGTGTTATCCATCCATAGGAGCTCCAAGGGAAGTTATATTCCCATATAGAATATCTACCACCGTCTTTGTCTTTTGCATTCTCTACAAGCCAATCAGCTGTATTTATGAAGTACTGTCTAGATTTTTTGTCACCATGATTTTCATACTCTGAATAGTATTCCAATCCTCCAATTGCTACGAACAGAGGATTGTATACTTTGCGCTGAACTCCGTTGTAGTTGTACATTATAACTCCATTTTCGTCAGGAACTTCAGAGTCAATGGCATATGCGTTCAAGTAAACGCATACTCCTCCTATTGATGATAGTAGCATTGTGACTACAATAACCAAAAAACTGAAATGGCGAACTGTATATCTGTCCATCTTAGTCAATAAATTCAAGTGAATCTACAATTTGTTCTACTGTTGGTAAATATCTAAAGTATTGGTCTTCTTTTCCAAGGTACGATATAGTGTATAAAGTATCCCCCCTGATTGTCCAAATCTCCATAGCATATCTTATTCTAGTATTCTCATGAGCATAAGGATCCACAACAGAATACTCAATCTTTATTGCAGTGTTGTTCCCCATAGTAGTAGTTTTATTTTCTATTTTGAAATCAAAATCAGAAAATAGATACCAGATGCCTTGAGATTGCAGCCTAGCATATTCATCAATGGTCATATTCCTAATTTTTATCTGCTCAGCTATTATCGCAAAAATGGGTGTTTCCTCTAAAGTGTCTGCAACTAACTCCTGTTCACTTTTTAGGGGTTCAAGAGAAACAAGTCCTATCAGATTGCTTAAGGTCGGAGCGTCTAACTCAAGTACTCTCCAATCAGTTGGGTATTCTAACTCTATTTTTAGTCTTGGGCTTGAATAAGACTCAAAATGATCTCTATAATTGCTATTTTGTCCCCTAGCAGTTGAAGTGAATTGCAATAGTACTATTTGTGTTATTGTTACCAGAATAATTATTGAAAAGACGAGATTTCTTTTATTGTGCATTGGCAAACTTTCCAGATGCATACATACAGTTTGTTGTTGTCTGTCTCATGAAATTTAACCCTCACTCAAACGTGTGACATATTGCTATTACAGTGACTAAATTCTATTTATGCGGATCACTTGCAAGTGAGTAAGTTAGTTAACGCTTGAACAAGATTCTCATATTTTCCTCCTGCTGCGAATTCTAAACCATTCCACTGCAGAAGTTATCAAAAAAAGATGAGTAGTCGTTCAAGTCAAAGCATCTCTTACTTTTACTTTAGCTATATTTAGGGTTTCAGAGCTGGGTTTACTCTTTGCATGGTCTTCTGAGGTTTTCATTTTTGCTTCAGCATCTGACTTGCATTTTTTATTTTTTTACTGGGTCTGTAATGAAACAATAATTTCATAAACTCGCTTAAATGGCTTTTAACACATTCCCTGGTTTTACAGTAACTTGCTTATATATCTGATAGTTTATTAAGATTTGATGTCCAAAATCAGAAGATTATCTACCATAAGCACAGTCGCAGTTATAATAGCTGCAACAACAGTAGCCATAAATACAATACTGGCTTCGCCATCCCTGTTATCTCAGCTAGTATTAGCTCAAAGTAATGTTACACAGGAAGCAGAATCTTCAGCAAATCAAACAGGAGAACAGATGCAATCTGGAATGGCTAATATCACACAAGAAGCCAACTCAGCTGGAAATCAAACAGGAGAACAGGCTCAGTCTGCAATGAATCAAACTGGAGAAACAGGACAATCAATGTTAAACCAAACGGGTGAGGGTGTTCAATCGTTAATGAACCAAACAGGGGAGGCACTACAAAACATTAATCCCTTCAAGTGATCTTTATCTTTTCGAAGACACTAACTCACTATTTTTGATTTCAACTTCTGGTGGGTTTTTCCATTTAATATATTGTTGTTCCAATGATCCTCATACTAAAAAGTAATCCAGAAGACTTGTATTAACCCTCCGTAATTCTGTCAGATTTATTAATTATTTTGGCTATAATTTGATAATTATATTAAAGGAGATGGATAATACTGAATTCGTCACTTCATCCACATGCTAATGGGGAATCCTCTGATGACATGAACTTAGAAAGAATGATGGAAAATCTCAATCAGTCAAACCAGCAACTCTTACAAACTATAGAGAAACTAAGGACAGAGATTTCAAAACTTCAACTTTTTATAAATATTGCAGCTCATGAGCTTAGAACACCCATTATGCCAATAATTGGGTATTCTGAAATACTTCAAGAAGACATAGGAGAACGGAAAGAGATTAGAGGAATTATCTATAATGCAAAAAGACTCGACCAGCTAGCAGGAAATATTTTAGAAGGTGCAAAAATTGAGAATCAAACACTTCAGCTTGACAAAAAAGAGTTTAATTTGAAAGATATACTAACAGATATTATAGATGACTATAACGACCTACTAACATTAAAGGGGAGTAAGGATGTTAGACTTCTATATGAACCAAAAGATATACTTGTAGTAGCAGATAAAGTTAGACTGGGAAGAGTTATTTCTAATCTACTAAACAACGCCATTAAATTTACTGCAAGAGGAGAAATTACAATAACAACTATGGAACTTAAAAAAAATGATAATAATAATGAAAGTGGAGAAATTCAGGTTAGTGTTAAAGACACTGGCAGTGGACTGTCTCCAGCAATACTGCCAAAGATATATTCAAAGTTTGTTTCAACAGATTCTGGAGGTACTGGTCTAGGATTATTTGTATCCAGAAATATTGTAGAAGCCCATGGAGGCAGAATATGGGCTGAAAATAATGATGATGGAAAAGGTGCTACATTTTCATTTGTTATTCCAAAATAGCTGATTTATGGATGTTGTTCTGAATGGAAGTAAAGTAGCGATAATCATTTATTGGATAAATTTACGTAGCAAGCTCATACTGATATTAGCTTGAGTAAACAAAAAATCAGAATAATAATTGCAGACGATAATAAGGACGTAAATCTACTAGTTGCTGCTACGCTTGTACTCAAAGGATATGAAGTCTATAAGACTTACAGTGCTGATGAGTGCATAAGCAAGTTAGAGGAACTTGAAGGAAAGGTTGATGTTTTACTTCTAGACGGCGCAATAGCTGCAGACAGGGGAGCAATGGTCATAGTTAAGGCCAAGCGAATTAATCCGGATATCAAGATCCTAGCAGTAGCAGATGATGAAAGTGAAAAGACAAGAGTCTTAGATTATGGTGCAGATGGATTTAGCACCAAACCTATCAGTCTAGAAACAA
>JALZGI010000186.1 GCA_030861105.1 Thermoproteota archaeon | reverse complement strand
GTGGCTGTAGTATATATTGATACAATATCATCCATTGCTCATAAAACCTAGTTGTAATAAAATAGTTACGATAGAATCAAGCCATCAATGTCTTAAGCTTTGAATATCACTTCGGCAGCATGTCAGTTTATTATTCGCAGTTTTTCCCGTTCACCTCTTCACCCTCTACCGTTCCAACACACTTTAGTGGTTCCATTCAACATTATTGTATTTATCTTACTTCAAGAGTCTCGATTAAACAAATCTAGCAAGATTGATCTAAAAGTTTGTAATGAAAACAATACAGAAGTGACAGTAGAGTCGATGCATTGTATTTATCACTGGTATGCTTTGTCTTAGGAACTTATCACATACATACATCTACCTCTATCTCTATCTTCTATCCTATATTACTAGATAGGGTAATGCATAGGTAGTTCATAACCCAATAATAAATAAATATTAATCAATAAAAGAAATTTCTGTCATTACTCTCTACAGATAAGGAAATGAGGTCGGTCAGTTATAGAAAATCTGTCAGTTGTGAGTTTTCTGAGGGGAACTACCTACTAACCCATCTTTAGATATTCCCTCTTAATTTATTAGTAAATCGATAGGTACCCAAAATGAATATTAGTTAATATTACTAGTTCGCCAACTATATGATATGAAATCTTATTTGCTTTCGATGTTACTAATTATGGTTATATTTACTCCTCTGTTATCTTTTGGTCAAAACCAACAACAGCAACAACTAAATCCTCCTCAAGGTATTTATCAAGTAGTCAAGACAAAAAATAGCGAACAATTTATTCTACCCTATACTGCTTCAAACTACGACAGAAAGGATCCTTTGATTTATACTTACGATAAACCCAAAGGTCAAAATTGGATCCTAACTATTGAGAATAACCTATCTTATGCAATTAGACAAGATGCAAAGATCATCATTAGATTACAAGAGCCAGCTCCAAGTGAAAAGTTTATAGAAATAGCAATGTTTGGCGATATATCAAAGAAATTTTGGGTTGCAGTAAATACTAATGAGTCAGGATATATGAGACTTTATGAGGAAAGTGGTAATAATGGCTGGTCAAGAGATCAGCCACTGGTTATTGCTCATGGAAACAATCAGGGACTAACTGTTACAAATGGAAAAAGGATTGTAATCGATAAGCTGTCTCTTGATGGTTTCCCATTGGATTCAATTGCAGTGTATGGCAAGGATAATTCCAATTCTCCACTTAATGCCTATAATGGAAATCTATCATTTGATGTTATTTATGGCAATCCTGCTGAGTCCCCTCTTTACTATTTGCCAGTCGGCATGCTAATTGGAGTTGGTGGACTTGTTATAGGATTAGTTATATTTAAGAAAAGAAAGCCTCTTTATAAGGAGGATGAGCAAAAGGGGAATTAGAATTTAGAACTAATATGATGATAAAATTTACACATTTTCTTTAGTTCGCATAGCTTACACTTTGGTGTAACCGGTAAACAAATATTTTGACCATACATGACAAAAGTATTATTCAATTTGAGCCAGTACTTTCTGTCAATAATATTACGAAGTTCAATTTCAGTCTTTTCTGGGGTTTTAGTATTAACAAGTCCGATTCTATTTGAGATTCTATGAACATGGATATCTACAGGTATTGCTGGTTTATTGAAGCCATATACTAAGACACAGTTTGCTGTTTTTCTTCCAACTCCTGGCAATTCTAAAAGTTTTTCAATACAATTTGGAACTTTCCCATTAAACTTATTTACTATTAATTGTGAAACCTCTACTATCCTCTTTGCTTTGACATTGTAAAAACCTATACTATGAATTATTTTTTTAACTTCTTCTATATTCCCTTCAGCCAATTCTTTAGCATTTTTGAATCGTCTGAATAATGTTTTCACAACTTTTGTAGTATTTTCATCTCTTGTACGACTGGAAAGAATAGTCCCGATAAGTATCTTGAAAGGATCACCGGATTCTTCTGCCTGAAGCTGTTTTAATGCGGTGAATCTATGAGGCTTTTTATTACGAAGAACTTTCTCCATCTTTTCGATTATATTACCCATAGATTCCATATCAAGGAGGCCATCCAGTGATATAACCCTTAAAGTTACTTAAGCATACCGTATATCCCATCGAGGCACTTCAATAGTACGATTTTCGTATACTAGTAGCATTTTCCATTTTTATTTATAGTGATATGTATTCATCTTATAACTCTAATCAAGGATATACATTTTTACCTTTGACTATATAACTAGGGGCCGTAAGCAATAGACCTTATATGTTGAATGTAATTTCATAGTATAATATTCTCTACAAGGGCAGGGGCGATATCAAGAGTCTCGGAGCTCAGCAATACAAGTAGAAATGATGCAATAGTCAAAGCATATCTCTCGTGCTTCTTATTATCCAAACTACTTTACCAAATTCTGTTAGAACTAAATAGGATTTCCCCAAATACTTTTCCTCAACCTTTCATTCTCATTATTAGCTGACCTAGTAATGAGAAAAAATATGAGAGATGGTTATCTTGTTGCGTTTCTTACTTGTTCATTCTAATAACATCAACTTGGCCGCTATGTAGCCAATCTTTGAGCTCTCCATGAGATGGCTTGGCATCATGTTTGCCAGCCAAATGAAGATGCAAAAGTGCATAGTTAATTTGATTTAGTAATGGTTTGTTCGCTTCATCGCCTCTGCGAGCCCTATTCTGTAAATCGCTTGGCACAGTATTCCACCAGTCGTTAAAAGTTCTTGCCATCACATATAATAAACGACAACATGCATTTTAAGAGTTAAAAGAATTACTTGAGCAGTGGATCCTTATATATAAAAGATTGTACATATTTTCAGAAATATAGCTTTTTTATCATCAGATAAGTGAATGTTGAATACCATTTTATATAATTGGAAAGAAGAAACAAATGATGAAGTGAATTGAAAGGAGCAGAGTATGGAGCATTTGCTGGTATTATAGCAACTTGGGCTATATCTTCGGCTATTGCCGTGTCTGAAGTGACGCTAGGTTTGCAAATAAGTACATTTTATTCTATTATGGGTATTAGCTTGGGATTAAATAACGTTATAACTGCTGCATATCTGGGTTTTGGATTACATTTACTAACTGGTACAATAATAGGAGCTGTTCTTGGAACCATTGGAATTAGATGGAAAAAGATACGAATGCTAAACCCAATTCAGAATACACTAACGGGTATGGGAGCTGGCATAATAATCTGGTTAGTATTATTCTTGCCATTAACCTCATTATTTATTCAACCCTCTATCCAACGCATTGTTGATCTAGAGTCAGGATTACAACAGTACCCTCTATTATCTGAAGATGTAAACCAGTTAATCCAAAAAATTGCACTTGGAGGAATAGCTTTTCATCTGATCTGGGGAGCAATATTCTCATATATTATGCGATCTTTGGTAAGAATTAGAGAGTTTAAAATAAGACGACAACAACAATAAGCAGAGTAGGATTATGATAACTCCTTGATTGAGAGCATTTTCGCAATAAACTACAAGTAAAAAAGACAACTATTTATGACTTGATACGATAATACTTGTTACTTACTTGTCCCAAATACAAGAACAGGAGAAATTTGCTAAGATATTGGTTGCAATTGATGGCTCAGAAACATCGATTAAGGCAGTGGGCTATGCTATTGCGGCTGCAAAAAAAGATAACGCTCAGTTAATTGCTTTAACTGTTAAAGTAAAAGAAAATGACAAGGTTGAAGCTCAGCAATGGTTTGACAAGATTAGAAAGAAGGCTGAAGAAAATAATGTTCAATTAAAAACAGAATTCATTGATATTCTAATGTCTGTCGAAGGTGCCATAGTAAACTATGCTGAACGTGAAAATGTTGATTTGATTATAATTGGTACAAGGGGAAGGTCAGGTATTACAAGGATGTTGCTTGGAAGTGTTGCGTCTGAAGTAGTAACATACGCACACTGTCCTGTGATGGTAGTAAAGTAATTTAGCAATAACTTTGGTTTCTACAAACCAAGATCTGAAATAAACTATTTTATATATTTTAGTTCAAATCCTACAAATATTGCTTGAACATTTAAAGCTGTGGTAAAAGAGTAAAGCGAAAACTATTATCCAGCCGAATTTACACCAATACTATCCTTATATAGTTCTGTTTTGGGATGAAATGCCACCCATTCAAACCAAAATCCTTCGTCAAATGGTATACGTGTGAGTTGTTTTCCCTTCATCTGTCCACCCACGGCCTTTCCCTCAAAGTTCCATACACTACTTGTCCTTGTATCAATAAAGTAATGGTCTTTTGCATTGAAACTAAATTCCAATACCTGTCCATCTACAGCAGGACTGTATGCCCTAGCCATAAATGGATGAAGTGACAATAATGCAATAGGTTTACCACTTATCTGATCATTTATGACCTTCTTATTCTCTATTTCTTGTAATTTGTATGCTTTATATTGACCATTATTTTCAAATCCAACTACAATTTCCTTAAGTCCAAGCCTATCATCTTTATTTGAAACTGGGAATAATACATCTCCATTAGTATAATAATTGCCATATGGATCTGCTCCATATGGTCTAGCAGAACCCGTGTCTCTTGATAACACTTTGCTCTCAGGGTATAATTGTTTCCATTCTTTCCAATATGCTACATCAAATGGTATTCTTTCAAGTTTAACTCCTGCAAGCTTTCCAACAATTGCTTGGGACATAGCTTGACTCCAAAGAGATTTTGTTGTTCTATCATACATCACTAGGTTGCTGTTGTAGAGTTTGCCTGATGTTCCAAATTCAAGTATCTGCCCATTTTCTAATGTTCTATTAAAGACTTGATTAGTAAAGCATAGAGGACAGTACGTTACTGCTAACAGAACACCACCTACCTTATCATTTACGATTTCGTGCCATACTAATATTTGAAGAGGATACGCTCTCACATCGCCATTAATGTTTAAACCAAGTACAAGCTCTGAATCTTCTAGAAGTCCATCTCCTTCCTTAACTGAAATAAATTTAGGATCATCGATAGACGGGATTCCATCAGGAGGCGGCCCCCCACTTACTATCTGATCAAGGGGTACAATATTGTTTTTCTCTTTTACTAATTGAGATAAAGAGACAGGATTAACATTATCTGTATTTATGGTAGGATTAGCAACGGATGTAGAATTAACATTCATTGCATGAACAATAAGGATTAGAGAAAAAGTAATCCCAATTATAGATAATGCTGATGCGTATATCACTTTCCTATTTAGCTTATTGTAGAGATCTTTAATGCTCATATTTTGACCTCCTTTTTCTTCTTGTTGTGTGTATCAGCTAAGTGCTGATCATTTGATAGATCGAAACTTGAACTATTTCTTTCTTGTAATTCTTTCCAAAGTCGTAGCGCTGATAGTCCTGCAAAACCAAATACTGCTGCTAGGCCTACATATGAAAGCAATTTGGAGTATTCTATTAATACTACTGATAGGCTACCTCCAAAGATTGAAGGTAGTATCGATAATATCAAAAGCCAACTGCCACAACAACCCAAAGGCACTAGTGAAAAGAATGAAAAAAATGAACTAATGGCAGTGCTACCTGACCCGCCGCCAAAAATCCCTTTTTTCCTCCTATCTATTCTACAACCTAAACCACTACTGTAGCTTGTTAAGAAAAATTGCACTCCCACTCCTAAGGCTAATCCAAAAATCACAATAGAATTTACTTTAAAAGCGGCATTAATAGCTGCTATTGCAAGGAGGTTGGGTGTTGTAACAATAACTACTGCAAGATAGATTACTGCGGTGGTAAGACCTGCAACTGCTCCCTTCATTAACGCCCTTTTAGTATTGTAGCTAAGAAGTACTTGATGAGAAGAGTTGGTTACTTTCTTCATGATGACAAAACTAATAATTGAAAATCACCTATTAGGTCGATACTCCAACCGTTAAAGAATGGCTTGAAGAGAGGAGAAGAAAAAGAGAATAAAGCATAATAGATTTTGCAAAAGTGATTCTTATCGAAGAGCATTACTCGTTACTAACAACTTTCCCAAGGTTGTAAGTGTTGCAGAGATCTTGCCTCTTTCTCCCTTTTCAACTTCTATTAATCCTAAATCGGCAAGGCCTTTTGAATCCTTTCCTCCCTGGACGTGGTAACTCAATAGTGGCTTTCCAAATCCGGATAATTCTCCCAATTCATCTAGACTTCCGATTATGCCTCCAGCACTATCTATTGCTTTTAGTATCTTTATTTTTGCCTCCGATATTATTTCACTATAACTGAGTTTGAGAACGGGCATTAACAGTGGAATAGTATGTGTTGAATCCATACCAAAGGCCTTAATGCCATTTATAAATGCTGAAGATAATGCAGCACAGCCCAGCAGTTTGTCTCCAGAGCTAATATTCATAAGCACTTGTTGGAAATCTTTAGCGTTAAGATTCAAAATTTCGTTCACTCTTTCCATAGTATCTCTGATAACATTTTCTTGGGTTACAAGATTAATAGTAACAGATAAGCCAAGTACGCTACGAATCCTTTTTGAAAATTCCTCAGCTTTATTCTTGTCTGAATCGAAACAAATCATAACTAATTTATGGACTGGAAAACTTCTTATTCCTAATGCTATTCCCTCCTGACCCTCCGAACCAAATGTGGCTATTTGAAGTGTCTTTAACTGCTGTGACATGATTATCATTTTTACAGAAGTTCCTGCTAATAAGATGTGCCTCCAACTGTTAGAGTTTGTCTTTAACTATTAAAGAATGATCGATTCTTTTTCTGCATTGAGCATACTGTTAGTACCGATAGGCTTAACAATGAAAATTGTATTGATATCAACGAAGCTATATGTTCTTAGACACGATAATAGGTATGGTTTTAGGTATGGTTTTAGGTATGGGTCTCAGTCCTCTTATGATGAAGGCAATTAAATCTATTAAGCAAAGAAGGAGGGTTTCTAGAATGCTACATGAGATTTCCAAACTACAGAAAAATGGCAACCTGTCTTACAGGGATCAGGTACTATAGACAGTAGCCACGTCACAATTACCATAAAAGACTTCTCCAGATATAGTATCTTTAATAGCCGTTGTTCCTTGCAGAGTAATGTAATTAATCAATGAACGAACATCTACCTTTATAAAACCTAAACAATCGGCGAAAAGCGATATTATCAATACATATACCCGAACTCACACAAAAATCCTCTTTGTAGAGTTTGTATCGATAGACTTTATTAACGAAAAGAAAGAGAAACTGGATTATGACAAAGAGAAATATAAAGAGATGATACTTGATCAGCAGAAACAG
>JALZGI010000183.1 GCA_030861105.1 Thermoproteota archaeon | reverse complement strand
TTGTTATTGGTGGCACTATGATGTTTACATATATATCGGCACAAGTGGATCCAAACTCTACGTCAAGAATTGCTGCTCAGGTTGTATCAGGAATAGGTTTCCTTGGAGCTGGCATGATTTTAAAAAGCGAATCGACTGAAAAGATAACTAATCTAACAACTGCAGCTGCTGTATGGTTTGCAGCCGCAATCGGTATGGCCATAGGTTTTAACTTTTATTTTATGGCCCTAGTTGCAATAGCATTTGCTGTACTTGTTCCTAGAATTCCACATATTTCCAAACTAAAGGAAAGTATAGATAGATAGTGATTTGTTATTTTATATTGAAAGTTTATATTTAATCAAGGCACACGTTATTGTCTTATTTCTTTATTTCCTTCTATGGATTAACAAGTACATACTTATCTAAAGTTTTTTGCCAGATCCTGATTATCATTTTATAAGTCCCCTTTTAAAACCTCCGGATTTAGGGATAATTGAATATACCCAGATCGTGTCATAACTGTTAAGCCAATGATAAGCTCCTTTTAACTTTGCTAGTTTTTTGTTATGTTATTCACAATAAGATAAAGAAATAGGAGTAATGAAATAGGAGTAATGCTAATCAAATGTTTGCAAGAGTTTAATGTAGACGAATTTGCTAATGAGTTAATAGGAAATCTTGATTACATGACGGACGAAGAAATAATGCAATTACAATACAAGGCACAGCAAATAAAGGCAATATGCAAAGTAGCAATTAAGTATAGAAAAAAGAGTGGAGATGCAAATGCAAGAAGACAAAAAAGGCAACTTAAAAAGATAGAAATAGCAAGTGCTGTCACTATTCTTAATACTGATAAATTAGTCCATCAGTGATCTTCTTAGTTGGAAGTTGAAATGAAGATGGCTCATAATTATATTTCTCTTGTGAAGCCTTGGTTCATGGTCATTAGACAGATCCCTTCAATTCATTTGGCAAAAATAATCATAACCCATAAAATAGACTAGAAAAAAGCTTTACTTGTTGATGATCAGTTTAAAGCCTTTCTGTGGGTAGGTTGGGTTTGAGCTCCCCCTCCCTCCCATCCTGGTACAGTGCATATTAATAACAAACTTTGCAAAGTCTACTTTGAAATGTCAACAAGTATATCACAAGCGGAAGCATCTAAACCGCTGCAACAAGAGCAAAAAAAGATGCAAGAATGTTTCAAGTGCAAGGCTGCAGGATTTCCGAACCAACTTATAGGATTTGAGAAAATCGGAGAAAACCCTGTTACAGGTAAGGGAATATGGAAACTAATAGATGAAAATGGTACAGAGCATAGACATAGGTACCTACAAGATGTATCTCCTCAGCGCCAGCAACCCAATCAAAATGACGATAGCAACGTCAGTAGTGGCACCATTAATAGACCTTTTTTTAGGAGAAGGAGAGTTGTAGATATAGTCACAATAACGGATGTTGAAGAAGCAAGAAAGTTGCTAGCTCAGGGATGGGATTATCAAACATCATATCCAGCCACAATATCTAATATACCCCACTACATACTAGTAAGGAAGGAGTAAGTAATACACTAACAAGAAGAGAATAAGCACTTCAAACACATAACTCAATTTTTGTTATTCATAACAATCGTTTACCTACTATCCAGGTTAAAGAGGGCAAAACATTATCGATGAATTTACAAAAATACTTTGAAAGATTAGGAGACAAAGTTAGAAAGAACAATAAGCGGAAAAAGATAGAGATAGCCAGAGCTACTAGACTAGATCCTATTCGTCGCGCGTTCCCAAGCGAGTCAATTGATGTGGTTAACCCTGCCTATAATAATAGCAGTAACACCAACGATTGCATATTATCCTCTGACGAGGCGGATGGTTTTGAAGAGGTAATTGGATACCATGACATTAAAAGGATATTTGAAATGGCTATTGCTGCAGACGAACCAGTACATATTCTTCTAGTGGGCCCACCGGCATCAGCCAAAACTGTCTTTATGAGAAGCTTGATGAAACTACCATCTTCTTATTTCACAGACGGAAGCAACAACACAAAAGCAGGGATGGTTGATTACATATTTGAACATAAGCCAAAGTTTATACTGATAGATGAAATTGATAAAATGCCAAACAAAGATCAGGCATTTTTATTGAACTTAATGGAAACAGGCATAGTTTCAGAAACAAAATATCAAAAGACAAGAAATGCTCAAGCAAAGACTTGGATTTTTGCCACGAGCAATGACACAAGTAACCTCATTCCAGCTCTCAGATCTAGATTCTTTACAATGAAGTTAGAACCATACACATACCAGCAATTCTGCGAAATTACCCAACGTCTGCTAGGTCTTAGTGGCATAGGTCCAGAAATAGCAAAAGCTACTGCTAATGCTGTATGGCATGATATAAGGTCTGGAAATATAAGAGATTGCATAAGAATAGCTAGAATGGCAAAATCTATAGAGGATATCAATTTTATCGTCACTACTTATCTAAAATATCAAGCCTAGTGTTGCTAAACCAAATAGGGAGGTAAGTTGGTAACGAGTTCACCCACTTGAGGACCTTAGGTATGCTTTATCATTGTATTATTATCATTTTATTTTGTGTTGGAACAAGTGATTATAATCTCTTCGTGGTTCTCAATTACTTTTCCAATACAAAGTCAATACACAGTTAATATTAAAAACCACTTATATGCTTACGATTATACGTCATAAGAATGATTTGTAGAGACTATTAGATGAAGCAAGGGACATATTGAATCAATTTCAGAATCTTAATCTAATCTTTGATGATTTAAAGATCTTAATTCAATGACAAAGACAATGCAAACATTGTATTTAGAATATGCATAAATTCAAGCTCAAAACGATCATCCTTTAAGTTATCTTAGAAGATTAGAGATTAACGAATCTAATGAACCATGGCAAGTTGTATGTCAGTGACAAAGAACGAATCAAGAAGATAGATAATAAGTAGCCTACAACGATCCGATTACCAAATGGATTTTC
>JALZGI010000176.1 GCA_030861105.1 Thermoproteota archaeon | reverse complement strand
GAGCCTATCGTATGCCCGTGCTGCCTTAGAACCTTTGTTGAATGTAAAAATATCTTGTTTTTGGAAATGCGCGTCTCTCAAGTCAGTATTTCTTGGAATTATCGTTTTAATAACCTTTTCTGTATATGTTTGCCTCAAGACCGTTAGAGAGGTTGAAGTATTTATAGTGGGATCAGACATATTGAATAGGAACCCCATAAGCTCAATTGAAGGATTGAAGTATTCCTGTACTTCTTTGATGGTTTTGCTAATCTGTACAATGCTGTCCAGCTCGAAGTATCCAGGCGAAACAACCACAATAACCTTATCAGACGCGGTCAAAGCATTTAGAGTAAGCCAGGATAGAGCAGGGGGACAGTCTAAGAAAACAAAATCATATTTGTCCTTAACTTTATCAAGATAATTCTTTAATCTTTGTTCGCGGTGGTCTATTGCTGTTGAAAGCTTAACGTCTGTTTCAGACAGCAAAATGTGAGAGGGGACTATATCAAGGTTGGTTACTGCGGTTTTATGTATCTGAAACGGCTGGCGATCAAGAATAGTTTTATAAATTGTTTCGTCTTTGGTTATTTTTGGGTAGTGCTGTAAGAGAACCTTGCTTGAGTTTGCCTGGCTATCTACGTCTACAAGAAGAACCTTTTTACCGCGGTGCGCGAGGCCTGCAGAAAGCGAAATACTTGTTGAAGTTTTTCCGACACCGCCCTTTTGAGAAGCTATTGCTATTATCATATCTAAGGTAAACCTACCAAAAGCCCATTGGGTTATTTCGATAGCGTTTCTTACGCTACAATTATATTAATCAATAAGTTACTTATGTGTCAATAGTTCAAACTATATCACAGGGTAGTGATCTATTTGTTTTCTTCGTCTTCAAAAAGAGCAGCAATGTCCCGTGCGCCATGAAGAACCCGAACAATAAGAACTTCCTCATCCGTGGATTGATAGAAAATTAAGAATTTCTCAAACTTTATGATGGGAAACATACGCAAGTGAGAAATACGCGGATTATGGTAGTCTCTTGTGCTGCCCATGTCCGGCATGGTGGAGAGGAGGGTAAAGGTAGACTCAAGCGCTTCACGAAACTTTGTCTCTGCAAGGGGATTATCAAGGGCTAGGTAGAACGTAATTTCTTCGATATCTATCTCGGCTCTTTTGGAGATAAAAATTCTTGTTTTCTTCATGCACCTGATTTTTTCTCCCTCGCCTTGTTAATTCGCGAGTGAATTCTCTCCCAAAATTTGTCCCATTCCTGAGATCCGTATTCCGCCCCTTGCCCGGACTCCAACCCTTCAATGAGGAGCTTTTCTAAGCGTTCTTCTGCATGGCGCTTCTGATCTTCCCGAACGAGAACGCGCACGTAGTCAGAAAGGGTACTGTAGTTCCCTTCAGTCACTCGCTCGTCCATGTATTCCTTGAGGGGATCAGGCAGTGATATATGAATGGTTTTGGTAGTCATAGGCTTAACATGGAAATATCCAAGAATAGTCCAAATATTGGACATAGAAAGTATATATTAGAAAGGGCTTTTTTGTCAAGAAATATAATATAATCAATACTTTAGAGAACAATCAATGTTATAATCAACACAAGTGTATGAAAAATAAAGCACAAGAACAGGGGATACCTGAAAGCCACTACACGAAAGACTATTATTTCTCAGGAGAGTATTACGGCTCAGCAAATGAGTACAAGCTGTTTACTAAGGGAGGCAAGCCAGCTACTGTTTATTTACGCGCACTCAGTTATCTTCAGAATATCAGTTCGGGAAAGTTTCTAGATGTTGGGTGCGGCAGGGGAGAGCTTGTCCTTCATCTTGCCCGATTAGGCAGATCAGCTATAGGTATCGATTATTCCAAGTCGGCAATAGAGATTTGTCAAGATACCTTAATAAAGGAAAAAGCTCCGGTAAGAAGGCTCGGACAATTTAAGCTCGCAAATGTTACTAACTTGCCATTTAAAGACGAAACATTTGATGCTGTATTCATGCTTGATGTGATAGAGCATTTAACCAAACAGGACACAGAGAAGGCTCTTAGTGAACTAAAACGCGTGTTGAAGAAGGGCGGCAGAATTATTGTTCACACTAATAATAAATTTTTTGAGCGAGGGACCAAGCTATTCATCACTGCTTCTTATCATGGGCTAAAAGCTTTTCTGCATCCAAAAAAATATTTACTTCAACCATCTCATCCAGACCATCCCTATGAATATATGCATATAAACTATATAACTCCCACTTGGCTTGCTAGATATTTAAGAAATCAAGGATTTCAAACAAAAACTGAATATGTGAAGCCAAATAAAAAAAGCGAACTACAAAATTACGTTGATTTCCTTGAACGTGAACGCTGGAAAAAGCTAGTATATTACAATATTGTATGGGCGATCCTCAATTCGCCGCTTCTGCTTTTCTTCTCACCGACCTTCTGGCTGGCCGGGACAAAAATAAAATAAAGATATCAGTAGGGACAAGAAGTACCTTCGGAATATTATTCTGGTATTGACTTTTAATTACTTTAAGATATTATATATTGTAGAGACTGTTATAAAACAATAACAGCAAACAGTCCCGCAATGAGAAAACTATTTTTCCAATTATCTATCATTTTAGCCTTATCACTCCTTTCTTTAAATCACCCAAACGCTGCTCATGCTGCCACGTTTTTCCAAGACGTTTTTACAGATGTAGATAATACAGAGCTTAGTCAACATGATCCCACATGGGTACATAGTGGTGCATCAGGAACTGCTGCTTACATTTTGAATAACCAACTCACATTCCCATTTATTAATGGTGGCTCCTATACACTTAACGGCTTTTCGAGCAATACCGATCAATGTGTTAGTACCGATTACAATTCTAACAATTTTGGCGGTGCTGATGTGCTATTAAATGTAAGAAATTCTAGTAATGGCAGGTATGAGCTGAGTATTGGCGACGGGTTTTGGCTCCTGAAAAAGAAAGTCAATTCTACCTCAATACTTCTCGGCTCCGGTAGCAGAAAAGGAAATTTTGATACTGTTACTTCGTTGAAAATATGCGTGGTAGGTTCGACAGTCAATGCCTTTTTGAATAACACAGTCGTTAAGAGTGTTATTGACTCAAGCATCTCGCAGGGTACCGCTGGTATTTCAGCTAATCAGCCAGTTTTCATGGACAACTTTGTATATACCGATGGCTCGGAGGTGTCTCCGTATCCAACCCCTGTTCCACCTAATCCACCAACCGCAAGTCCGACCCCTCCTGTTTTGTTTGAAGATGCGTTTACCGATATAAATACTGCAGATCTTTCTAACCATAATTCAAAGTGGGTCAATCAATTTGGACATGCGTATATTTGGGATAATAAACTAAATTTTGACTATTTTGATAGCAATTTCGATCATTTCGCAAGCGTGTTTTATACAGTGGACGGCTTTGCTAACCAAACCGATCAATGTGTAGCCATAGATTTTGATTATAATGGCTTCTGGGGTGATACGCCTGCACTACGTATACGATATTCAGCGAACAGCCGATATGAATTGGCTCTTAATGGCGGTGGCACATGGTTCTTGCGAAGGTGGAATAGTTCGACTGCAACCACGTTAGCCTCGGGTAGTTATGACGCATCCACAGTTACGAGTCTTAAAGTTTGCGCTGTAGGCTCGGCTTTAGCAGCCTATATTAATGGTGCTTTGGTTGCCAACGAGTGGGATGACAACATTTCACAGGGTACAGCTGGTCTATTCAATAACCAAACAGCTCTTCTTGACAACTTTTTGTATACCGATGGCTCGGAAGTGTCTCCGTTTCCAACACCTCCAAACACCACGCCAATCATAAATACCATTTCAAATACATCAATAAGTGAAGGTGGAACATATACAGCAAGCGGCTCATTTACCGATCCTAGTTCAACTTCCTGGACTGCAACGGTTAACTATGGTGACGGCGCAGGCGCACAACCATTGACTCTTAACCCCGACAAAACATTTTCTCTTAGTCATCTCTACAAGGACAACGGAACATATACGGTTACTGTTTCAGTCACAGATAACCAGGGAGCAATTGGGACAAAGACAGCTACAGTAACTGTAAATAATGTGGCGTCAACGGTTGGCGCTATTACAGCTTCTATTAATCCGGTAATGATTAATACCTCAACAGCAGCATCTGCAAATTTTACTGATGCAGGAGTGCTGGATACGCATACAGCCTCTTGGAATTGGGGAGATGGAAATACTACAACAGGAACAGTAACGGAGTCGAATGGTTCAGGATCAGTTTCTGATTCTCATGCATATGCAGCAGCAGGGGTCTATACAATAACCTTAACCATTACAGATAACAATAATGCATCCTCAAGCTCTGTATTTCAATATTTGACAGTTTATGATACAGCGGCAGGATGGGTAACCGGAGGGAAGGAATATACATCTCCGGCCGGTGCAGTGATAGGCAATGCTGGGGCGACTGGGAAAGCAGATTTTGGGTTCACAGCAAAGTATGTCAATGGAAGCCCAATAGCAATAGGGAATCAATGGGCATCACTAACATTTAAAATTGGGAATACCACCTATGTTGATTTTAACGCTACGGCGTATGAATCATTAGTCGTAACAGGTTCCAAAGCAATACTGAGGGGTACAGGAACGCTTAACGGAGTCTCAGGATATTCATTGTTAATTTCGGCAATCGAGGGGGCGACTTCAGACTTTGTTCGCTACCAAATAAAGAACTCATCGGGAAATATTATTTACGACACCCAACAGGGAGCATCAGACACAGCAGACCCCACAACGGTCGTTACTAAAGGTAAAATTGATGTCCACTAATCTTTTCTGGATATTGATGTCTCAGCTGGTGCAAAATGCAGTCCCTTCAAACCTTTTGGGACGTGGACGAATACCCCATAAATAGAACGAATAATGGAAGCTATTAGTTAACGGCGCTTTTGCTGATATTCATGAAAACATGCTTTCAGCAATTCGTTAAGTTTCATATTGGCGTCAAGTGCTGCTTGCTTAAACTCACGGACGAAATCCGGGGGCATTCGAAATTGAAGGGGTACAAGGTCAGCTGATCGAACTTCGCCGCGCAGGCTTGATGCTCCCTTGGGCTTGGACGAAGGTGATTTAAGGTCTTCTGCAGTGATTGGTACAGCTTTAGGCATTGGTTTCCCTCCGTGATTTTGCTGATTTCATATTTTCATGAAAGCATGATTTCAAGTCAACCCATAGCCCGGATATCTCTTGGACACAAGGACTGCGGGGGGCTATTTCAGTGGCAGTACGGCCGTCAGTCATAGCGGCGGCGTAGGACACCCGGTCAGCAATGAAAGCTTGAGCAACCCGCCCATGGTGAGAAAGCGCAGCTACCGCCTGGGCTGTGATGATTGCCTGCGCTTTGGCCTGGGTTATGACGAATATGAATGGCTTACCAGCTTGGTTGATTAATTCGACAGTTTGAGATACCGCCCAAAGGTCAGCGGGTGATGGTCGTACAGGGACTAATACAA
>JALZGI010000167.1 GCA_030861105.1 Thermoproteota archaeon | reverse complement strand
TGATAAAGAGTTTGGTAAAACTATTTATAGTTTTTCAGAACGAGAGAAGGTAAAACTTGCTTCATTTCCATTAGACAACCATCATATATTACGAGTATCCATTAAGAAAGAAGAACCCCATTCTAATGAAATAATTGAAAATATACTGAAGATTATCGGCAAGAACATTGCATCATAATGCTAATAAAAAGAACCATTTTATTTGTTAGACATTTATTGTCTTTCTATCTTCATGAAGGTATACAGGAAAGAAGATTAAAATAAAAGGACCAGACTTGTTAAGAACAATGTCAAGCAAAATTTCATCATTTAATGTTATAGCAATGTCTAGCATAGTATTGTCATTAATTGTGACAATATCAGCATATTCCCTACTATCCTGGCTTAATTCTGACAACATTACAAATCCACAATGCCGCCGCAACTTCGACAAGTGCCAATAACACATCAACCAATGCTAGTCAAGTTCATCCTGAAGCAGACATTACACCTGTAGCAGCAGTTATAGTGATTAATACGGATCCTGAAGGTAATACAGTATTCCAACCACAACAAACAACGATAAAGCAAGGTCAAGAAATACTTATTGTAAATAATTCTACAGTTTCGCATACAGTTACTAACGGAATGGGACCTAACGATCCTATGGCAGGTAAAAGATTTAACTTCGAACCAATTGAAGCTGGAAGCTTTGCTGAATTCTTGGTTAGTTATCTAGAACCAAGTCAATATCCATTCTATTCAAAGACAAATCCTGATATGAAAGGAGAAATAATAGTAACAACACCATAAAATTAATTTTAGGTTACCTTTGATATGATGATGGTCATTGAAAACCATTTGCAAAGGAATTGACAAATTCTAATAATACCAGAATAACTCGCAAGGTAATGATGATGAAGCACCAATAACAACTCAACAACTGCAAATGTAGTTACAATATCACGCTCCCATCTAATATTGTTAAATTTATAGATAGATAAAATATATATTTTAAAATCTATTATGCTAACAAATAAAAAAGTTAGAAGGTTCTTGTATTCATGTAACTATTGGTTGGGTGGTAGTCATCTATTATTATTGTGTTCCACCTGTTATCTGTCCACGAATTTCTCCATTTGGATTTTGTTCAGTATGAACATTAACATATGTCCCTCCATTTGTCATCTCATTGGCTAGGTCTTCTATCTGTTTACCAGCCATTGGGCCTTCTAAGTTAGTCGCATTGAAAGTTCCTGTCAGAGACAAATTTCCTCCTCCACTACCGCCGCCACCCGCTGAGCATGTTTCAGCTTTGCATAATGTAACTACTATATCGCCATTTTCGCCCATTTTACCCATATGAATATGAGCTGCTGTAACAACATTTTCTAGACCCGTGCCATTAACAGTATAATCTATTGCTGCTTGTGGTGTGCTGATTGCAGAAAGTAGAATTCGAAAGTCAGCAGTACCTGATGCATTAGTAGTTTGTACTGGTGGTACTTCTTGATCACCTGATAGTTGTGCACTATAAATTTGAGTCCCTGCAAATGCTGTGTTCGAGAAATCAATTGTTGCCAATGAAACCAATCCTGTAACAACTATTAGAATACTTACATTGATAGTTTTCATTATTAACTGAATTTGGCTGACCTAAATAAAAATAATGCGGTAATAATGTTATTGCATAAGGGAACCTTGTTCTTGCATGACCTAAATAAGTCGTGAAACAGTTGTATTTAAGATGTCTGTCTCTTCTAAGTTAAGATATGGCAATGAAACTATCTAGGACATTAAGTCATATACAATTGTACCTATAACTCTGGCAACTCCAAGATAATATCTAATTTTATCATTAGGTGAAGAGCATTGTAATTTCTGGGAACTAGAAAAATTAAAATGTCTGCGCAAATTCTTTAGCTACTCTACCCAAGTGTTTTCGTGACATATGTAATTTTATACTCTTCCTTCAAATGGCTTTATATTCTGGCAAACTTGACAAGTTTTATTCACTTCAACAATATTTAGAGATATGATCTGCTCAGATTCTTCACATCGATGATTTCCCTTTATGTGTTCTATTTTTCTTCCTTCTCTGTATTGTCTCCGCAAAATCTGCAAGTTTTTTTTATTCTTGTTGTTTGTTCAGATGTTTGTCTTCAGTTTTAATCTGCTGCTCTGTGAGTCGCATAAGTTGTTTATAATCGTGAACAGATTGTGTATCTGTTAAATATTTTATTTGTCTTTTATTATATAATAACATGTCTTCATCATCATCAACTGAATTAACAGATACGGCATATGACATTTTAAAAGTTTTGGGCAAGGATGCTGACTTCATTTATGATACAATCGAAACTTATATCAAAGACGCACAGAAAGCCAATAGATCAGATTTAGTAGAAATGTGGCAAACAATCAAAAATGATAGAAAAAGACATATGCATATGCTCAAGGAAGCATTAGAAAAAGAGATTCATGGGTAAATCTTGAATTTCTAAAATCATGTCAAACCTGTTTTTCCTAGTTAGCATATCTGTACATTATCAAAATATATTAGACCTAAGAACTAAATTAAAAAAATATTGTTGGTGTTGTTACCATCATCTAGTAGCACAGATAATAATTGCTGTCTCTTTGTCTGTGTTTGGATGCAACTACTGTAAATGTGTATCTGTCGCCATTCGTGTTACAGCTTTGGTCACATGCTGCAAATAACTTTATACCCAGAGACACATACGTATCATATAACAAAAGCAAAAACAGATGGAAAATATGCAATTTTAGAAATAGCATCGCCTTCAGGAAATTGATCTCTACTTCACTCGCAGGGTAAAGAGACAGAGGGATTCTATGTTATTGATGGAGAATTTTTTCATTTCAATATCGAGATTGAGATTACAACAACAAAATAGTTGCAGTAAAACCAGGAACGTTCTTGCATCTTAAGAAAGATAGATAGATCCCCTAGATAATATACTATGCTATAGTAACCACTCAAATAATTTAAAAACGTCGATATTCCATCTGTCCTATGCTAGGAGATTTAATTTATGAAGCAGAAGGCGAGCTTATGAATATGAGAGTCATAAGCGTAGAAGATGGAAGACCAAAAATAGAAGTCACAATCTTACAGAGTGGCCTTTTAAG